>CALMKK010000351.1 GCA_937867135.1 uncultured candidate division Zixibacteria bacterium | reverse complement strand
CGCCTGGGATGGCACCGCCTGGGCGCCGCTCGGACAGGGCTTGAGTGCATTGGTCAATGCCCTCACGGTTTATGACGGCAAACTAATCGCCGGAGGTCAATTTGCTATGGCCGGCGGTGTTTCCGCCAATTACATTGCCGCGTGGGATGGCTCCAACTGGACACCGCTCGGTCCGGGAACCAATAGTAATATTAATGCCCTCGCAGTTTTTAATGGCAAACTAATTGCCGCCGGGTATTTTACCATGGCCGGGGGCGCTTCGGCCAATTGTATTGCCGAGTGGGACGGTACTGCTTGGTCGCCCCTTGGCGCAGGCTTGCTTCATACTTCCGGTTCAACCAATGTCTTTGCTCTTGAAGTCTATGACAATAAATTGATCGCCGGGGGTTATTTTACTACTGCGGGCGGGGTTTCGGCCAATTATATTGCCGCCTGGGATGGTTCGGTTTGGTCCGCACTCGGATCGGGAACAAGCGGCTATGTTCTGGCATTGACGCCATTTGACGGAAAGCTGATTGCCGGCGGAGTCTTTACGCAGGCTGGTGGAGGATTGACGGTCAATTATGTCGCCGCCTGGGACGGGGTATCATGGTCTTCACTGGGAACGGGGCTTGGCTCTGCTAATAGTGCCCTCATAGTTCATAATAACAATCTCATCGCCGGCGGTGGCTTTACCACGGCTGGAGGATCGCCCGCCAATCGCATTGCCGCCTGGGACGGTTCAGCATGGTCTCCACTCGGCTCAGGGATGGATAGTACTGTGTCAGCTTTTACAATTTATAATTATAAGCTTATTGCCGGGGGGCGCTTTATGGCCGCGGGAGCAAAAGCCTGCTATCGCATCGCCCAGTGGGACAAAGATGCCGCACCTCCTCAATTCGTATGCGGTGACGCCAACGACAATGACGTCGTCAATATCGTTGATGTCAGCTATATCATCAATTTTCTCTATAGGCACGGGCCTGCGCCGATTCCGCCAGAATCGGCCGATGTCAACAGCTCGGGAACAACTAATATTATAGATGTATCGTACATTATTAATTTTCTATACCGGCACGGGCCGGCTCCGGATTGCCCTTAACAGGAATAACTGATTTTCACCTGAAGAAAAGGGGTTGGCCTTCCAACCCCTTTTTTATACTTGCATTCAATCAATGCTCCGCCGGGAGTCTCTCCTGACGTTGCGAAAATTGTCGAAATCTTTGTTAGGGAAATTAATAATTAATTTGATATCTATTCGAGACTGGCATTCTCACTGCCGACTTCAATCTCTTTGAATTTCGGATCGTGCGCTTCATCGAGGACTATTATCGCCACCCGACGGTTGCGCGGGTCTTCCGGCGCGGTCGGTATCCGGAGATTCACATCGGCGTCACCCCGAATCTCAACCACCTGGTTTGTTTGAAGGCCCGATATCTCCATCTGCCGCCGGGCGCTGTTGGCCCGATCCGCCGAGAGCTCCCAGTTGGTATAACTACTGCTCGCCATCGGCCGCGCATCGGTATGCCCCTCAATCATAATATGATTGGGCAGTTTCCCCAGTTCTCCGGCGATGGCCGACAGGAGCAGAGCCGTTTTTGGCTTCAATTTGGCGCTTCCCAAATCGAAAAATATGGAGGAATCGGAGTTGTCTGAGGCGTCTATCAATTGGATTCGCAACCCCTCCGTCGTCATCTCCACCTCGACAAAATCCTTGAGCTTGGCGATTTCCGATGACTCCCTGATTGTCTTTTTTATTTTTTTCCCGGCCTCACTGAGCCTCTTTTGTTCTTCTTCGATTTTTTTGGCGATATCCTGTTTCTGCTCTTTGAGGTCCTTGACCGGCGACGTTCCCCCCTGCATCACCCCTTTCCCGGCGTTTTTCATAAAACCGACCGGGTCATTGAAATACCCCTCCACCGCTTTCTTGACCGCATCCGATTGATTGACCAGCCACATCACCAAAAAAAAGGCCATCATGGCCGTGACAAAATCGGCATACGCCACCTTCCAGGCGCCGCCGTGATGTCCGCCATGCTTCCCTTTTTTCTTTACGACAATGATTGGTCGCTGTTTTTCGTTGTCGGACATGATTTTTTAGGCGCTTACAGTTGCCGTTTCCGGGGCGACTTTGCCCGATGTTTTTGACGCCCGGCAAGCTTCTTCAACTTCGGAAAATGTCGGACGAACATCGGTAGGAATCGTTCTCCGGGCAAATTCAACCGCTATCGACGCCGCGAATCCTTTATGAAAGGCCAGAAGCCCCTGTTTTAAACAAAGCGAATACTTCTCTTCGGTCTCGATCTGAAATTGGATATTGGCTCCCAGCGGTCCTACAAAACCATAGGAAAGAAGGACTCCGAGGAATGTCCCGACCAGCGCTGCACCGACTTTCTCGCCGATTACTTCCGGCGGCCCCCCGATGGAGCCCATCGTTATAACCACCCCCAGAACGGCCGCGACAATTCCCAATCCCGGCAGGGAATCGGCCACCCGCGCCAGGGCACTTGACGGGTGCAATTTCTCTTCCTTATGCGTCTCCAGATCCAGGTCCATCATTGATTCCAGATCATTTTCCGGCACCCCGCCCATAATAATCAGCCGCATCGTATCTACCAGGAAATTTAGCGCATGGTGATTTTTAAGCATTTCCGGATATTTTGTCAGAACCGAGCTTTTATCCGGACCCTCTATATGAGATTCCAATCCCACCAGGCCGTCTTTTCTGGCAACATTGAACAGTTCATACATCATTACCAGAAGGTTTAAATATATCTGTTTCGAGGGCCCCGCACTCATGATTTTACCGAATTGACTGAGTAGGGTTTTCAGAACCTTCATCGGGACACTGACCAGAAGGGTTCCAATGGCGGCTCCCCCGATTATTAGAAATTCGGCCGGCTGAAAAAGCACCATAATCTGGCCCTTTTCCATTAAATAGCCCCCCATTACCGCCAGAGCTACTACTATGATGCCAACTATTGATATCATATTGAGTTATATCCTTTTGTTCTCTCCGAATAGAGTTATCGGCATTTTTGGCCAAATCTGTACATATCCGCCCTCTAACAGGCGGAATTGGCAAAATCCCTTGCCAATATTCCGTTTATTTATAAATTCACCCCTGATGAATTGTATCTTTTGCCAGATTGCCGGGAAAGAGAAACCGGCCAAAATTTATTTCGAAGACGATAATCTCATTGTCTTTTCCGATATCCTGCCCCGGGCCACCCTTCATTTGTTACTTTGTCCCAAAAAACACTATGCGACTCTTCTGGATATTCCCGATGATATCCTCATGAACTTAATGGAGCGGGCACGAATCATATCACGGGAGTTGAAAATTGAAGACAATTTCAGGTTGGTTTTGAATAACGGGGCCAAATCCGGCCAGATTATCGAGCATTTCCACTTTCATTTTATGTCCAATGCCCCCCATTTATCCGCCGGAATCAAAAACCAAAGCGGCCGATAAGTTTATAGGCCAAACTTCAATAAATTAGTTGACATTCGTGTTGGAAATATTATTATAAAGTCTATGATAAAATTATATTCAAAATCGAGTTGAAAGGGGGGATTTAGATGACCGGTGTTAGGGTTCGAGACGATGAATCGTTCGAAAAAGCCCTGCGCCGCTTCAACAAGTTTTGCGAGAAAACTGGTATTCTTTCCGATATTAAGAAACATCAGCACTTCGAAAAACCTTCTGAACGGCGGAAACGGAAATTGAATGCGGCCCGTCGCAAAAACCGCAAATTCAATCAGGAAAGTTGATTCCTATGTCTCTCCTCGAACGGATTGACGAAGATTTAAAAACGGCCCTGAAGGCACGTGACATGCTTAAAGCAACTGTCCTTCGGGGCCTTAAATCTGATATCAAATATAAGCAAATCGAAATGGGGGCCGTTCCCAGCGATGACGATATTATCGCGGTTCTCAATACCGCTTGTAAACGGCATCGTGACTCCATAGAACAATTCGGCGCGGGAAACCGCCCCGATCTGGTTGAAAAAGAATCAGCCGAATTAGTCATAATTGCCGCCTATCTTCCCGAACAGATGCCCGAAGATAAGGTGCGCGCGTTGATTGCCGAATCAATCGCCGCCACCGGCGCCGATTCCCCGGCCAAAACAGGTCTGGTGATGAAAGATCTCATGCCCAAAATCAAAGGCCGGGCCGATGGCAAAATGGTTAGTCGGCTGGTCAGCGAAATGCTCGCCGGCGAAAAAAAATAACAGGGAAGTGGCGCGCAGGGAGCGCGCCGGAAAAGGAGTTAGCCGATGAACTGGGTCGATATCGTTCTTCTCGTCTTATTGGTGGCCGCGGTTATTATTGGCTCAAAAAAGGGTTTGGTACGGGAACTCATGGCCCTGGCCGTCCTGACCGCCACCGTAATCGTTTCCATAAATTATATCGATATCATCGCCACCAAAATCTATGCCAAAGTGGGGGGCTCCCCTCTTGTCGTCGCCATTCTCTCATTCATTGTTCTCCTGGCCTTTGTCTATGCCATTTTTAAACTTCTCGGCCTATTATTTTATCGCATCGCCAATCTGCAAAAACTGGGGAAAAAAGATCAGGTCGGCGGGGCGTTGGTCGGCGCCGTCCGGGGATGGATTGTTATTTCCTTTATGATATTTCTCGTTTTCCTGATTCCCATGCCGGAAAAATTCTATATCGATTTCGATAATTCCTTCCTCGGTGTCGCTTTCGCCAAAACCGTCCCGGCTCTCTATGAAAGTTCCACCGGCCTGCATCCCAAGAATACCAACTTCATGCAGAAAGTGGAAAACACTCTGATCCAGCAACCCTCGCCTAAGGCCTCCCGGGCCGGGCGGGAAGATATCGGCAAGAACCGCGAGCAGGTGTACCGTGTCATTTATCAGATTGACCGCTTCTTCGGCACCGGCCAGGAATCGCAAAGGAGAATATAGCGGCCGATTATTGCCGTTTATCCCTTAAGTTCGTATATTCAGGGCCGGCCCCAGCCGGCCCTAATTATTTAAGATTATTATGCCTGGATTTGATTTACATACTCTGGATGTCTTGGAATACCCCAAGATAAAATCTATCTTGCGGGGGCTATGTCTGACGCCCTATGGCCAGAATCGCGTCGATGAAATCGCACCCCTCTTCGATATCGAAATTATCCGATGCAAATTGGATGAAGCGGCGCAGATGCGCGATATTGTCCGTTTCGGCGAGGCTTTTCCTCTATCCCAAATGGATGACATTACTGCCTCCATCACCAAATCGAAAACCCCCGGAATTTTCCTCGACCCGTCCGAAATGCTGAAAATAAAGGATCTTCTGGAAATTACCGACGACCTCAGTCAATACCGCCGCGACGACCGCGCCAATTTTCCCCGCATATCGGACTATCTTAATCGTCTCAAAACCTACCCCGAAATTATAAAACATATTTCCAAAACCATTGACCGCGATGGATCTATTTTCGATGATGCCTCCGCCCGCTTGAAACAACTTCGGATGGATATCTTCGATACCAAAAGAAAAATCGTCAATCGCCTGGAGCATATCCTCGCCGATCGGCATAAATCCCCCGGATGGCAAGATGATACCATCACCCAGCGCGACGGCCGCTATGTTATTCCGATTGTGGCCGGACAATTCCGGGCCGACTCCGGTATTATCCACGACCGCTCCCAGTCCGGCGCCACCCTCTTTGTCGAACCGTCCGAGACGGTTGAATTGAACAATAAATTGGGCCTGAATCTTCAGGATGAGCGTCTGGAAATCGACCGTATCTTAAGAGAAATAACCGCCAAAATCGGGGCGGTTGCGGAACCGTTAGCAGTCAATTGCGAAATAATCGGCGTCCTCGATGCCATCCACGCCGCCGCCCTGCTGGCCGTTAAGACCGACAGTTTGCGTCCCCGTATCAATTCCGGGGCCGTCCTGGATATCCGCTTTGCCCGGCATCCCTTACTAATGTACTATTCCAAAGATAGATCCGCCGTCATTCCCAATGATATTTCGCTCGGCAACGGACGGCTGGCAATAATCGTTACCGGCCCGAACACCGGCGGCAAAACCGTCCTGCTTAAAACGGTCGGCCTGATGGTCCTGATGGTGCAATCCGGCCTGCTTGTCCCGGCCGATGAATCATCCGAATTCGGCCTTTTCGGAAATATTTTCGCTGATATCGGCGATGAGCAGTCGATTGAGTTATCTCTTTCTACTTTCTCTTCGCATATTCGCCAGATAATCTTCGCCGTCAGAAACGCCACCGAAAGAACTCTTATTCTTCTGGATGAAATCGGAGCCGGCACCGACCCCAAAGAGGGCGCCGCGCTGGCCGAATCGGTCCTGCAGAAACTGGTCGCTCTGAAATCAAAGGTAATTGTCACCACCCACTATTCCCAGCTGAAAACTCTGCCGATGCTTCATCCTGAAATGGAAAATGCCTCGTTCGAATTCGACCGCAAAACCCTCAAACCGACTTTCCGCCTCTTGACCGGAATTCCCGGAGCCTCTTATGCCGTGGAGATTGCCCACCGGCTCGGTATGCCCGATGATATCGCCGATAACGCCACCCGCCTGCTCGGCAAGGGAGAACGATCCCTGACCGGCTTGATTGAATCGATGGAGAGTGAACTGACTATTCTTAAAAAGGATAAAGTCGCCCTGGAAGAAAAATTGAAAAACGCCGGCCAATTGGAAGATTTCTATCACCAGCAGGTCAACAAGCTGAAAGAAGAAGCCGACTCCGCCCGTAAAGCGCACCTTCAGGAGCTGGATTCACTCCTCAATTCAACCCGGATCGAAGTGGAGCGGCTGGTGAAAGAAATCAGAGAGAGCAAAGCCTCTCAGGAAACGGTCCGCCAAACCCACACCTTTCTGAAAGAGAGCCGGACCAAAGTCGATAAATTGAAATCCAAATATACCCCTAAATCGCCTCCGACAGAAACCCTGCAACCGGGCGACACGGTCGCCATTGAATCCCTGCGCAAAGAAGGTGAATTCGTCGAGATGATCGGCGGCGATCGGGCCCGCGTGAGAATCGGAAATATATTGATGACCCTTAATATATCCGACCTCAAAAAAATCACCGATTTCAAAACTACCCCGGCCGTCAATAGCAATATCGGCATGCGGGATCTGACCGCCCCCGGGCCGGAGATTCATCTGCGTGGCATGACGGTCGAAGAGGCCCGCGAGGCGCTCGATAAATTTCTCGATTCGGCCCTGATGACGGGACTTAAACAGATCTATGTGGTGCACGGCAAAGGAACCGGAACTTTACGCAAAACCATGACGGAATTCCTGAAAAAACATCCCGCCGTCGATTCCCTCCGTCTCGGAAACTGGAACGAAGGGGGCGCCGGAGTAACGGTGGTGACTCTGAAATAATGACCGGAACGATTCCTCAAAATATAATCGAACAGGTTCGCCAGGCCAGCGATATCGTTGACCTGATCGGCCAGTATGTTCGCCTGAAAAAGCGCGGCCGCAATTTTACCGCCCTCTGCCCCTTTCATACTGAGAAAACCCCATCGTTCTCGGTCTCGCCCGACCGCCAGATTTATCACTGCTTCGGGTGCGGCAAGGGCGGCAATATTTTTACCTTCCTGATGGAACACGAAAATATGACCTTTGTCGAGGCGGTCAAATACCTGGCCCGAAAAGCCAATATCATCATTCCCGAAAAAAGGGAGGATTTCTCCGTCCGCGAGGATCTGGAGCGACTGCACTATGCTCATCAGGTCGCCCTCGAATATTTCCAGATGCAACTCAAATCCGACAAATATAACGAGCCGGTCATGAAATACCTCAAAGGGAAACGCCGCCTGACCGACCAATCAATCAATCTGTTCAAGCTCGGTGTTTCCGGCGATGAATGGGACGGTCTTCTCAATTATGCCGTAAGGAAGGACCTCTTCCCCCAGGATCTCGAAAAAGCCGGCCTTATAATTCACTCCGATAAAAAAGATAAATATTTCGATCGCTTCCGCCAGCGCCTTATGATTCCGATATTTAACTTGAGCGACAAACCGATCGCCTTCGGCGGCCGCGCCCTCCGCAAAGGGGAGACGGCCAAATATATGAACTCCCCCGAGACTCCCCTCTATTCTAAAAGCAATATCCTCTATGGCTTGAATTTCAGCCGCCAATCGATCCGCGAACAGAACGCCGTGATTATCGTCGAAGGGTATTTCGATTTCATCTCTCTTTATCAGGCCGGTGTAACCAATGTTGTCGCCTCTTCTGGAACCGCTTTTACCCCCCAGCAGGCCCGCCTTCTGGCCCGTTTTGCCGATATGGCCTACCTCTTTTTTGACGCCGATTCCGCCGGGCAGACCGCCGCCGTCCGCTCCGTCGATGCTTTGTATGACGCCGGTATGGAGGTCCTGGTGATGATTCCGCCGGAAGACAACGACCCGGATTCTGTGGCCGTAAAGGGCGGACGCGATGCCATCGAAAATATCCGCGGGAATGCCTCGCGTTATCTTGAGTTCCGCACCAAAAATATCGACTTCAAAACCATCGGAATAATCGGCAAAGAAAAATTGATCAAGGAGCTGTCCGAATTGGCCTCCCGCATCGGCGATTCCACGCGGCACCAATTGTTCATCGATGAAGCCGCCGAGCGGCTCGCAACCCCGCCCCAAAATTTCCTCAATCTTCTCCCCGCCTCTGAAAGCAGACCCAGAAGCAAATTTGTCCTCAATCCGCCCAAAAAAATAATCGATATCGAACGGGAGCTTTTGTCTCTTCTATTGAGTCACCCAGAATATATCGACACCGTCAACGAGGCGATCGCTTTTGATGATTTTCAGACCGATGTATTGGGCAAAATCTATTCATTAATATTGACCGTATATAAAAACGAAGGAACCGTTTCGGAGAGCATGCTGATTGACATGATCGATGATAAAACCCTCGCCGCCGAAATTTCCACTCTGGTACAAATAGAATGGCCCCAAACGGAAATAGTCTCTCTTATACATGACTACATGAAAAAAATATCTTATTTTAAGAGAGAGCGCCTTATTGATAAATTAAAAGCGGAATTGGTCCTGGCCGAAGAGGCCGGTGACACCGTGCAATCGGCCCGGCTGGCCGAGGACATAGCGGTTCTGGTCAAGCGCCGGGAAGAATAATTATGTTGCGACGGTTATACATTGAAAATTTTGCCCTCGTGGATAAACTGGAAATCACTTTTGTCTCCGGATTGAACGTGATTACCGGTGAAACCGGGGCCGGAAAATCGCTCGTGGTCGGTGCCATTGCCCAATTGCTGGGCGAAAAGGCGGATAAAGATGATATCCGCACCGGCGCTTCATTGGCGGTCATTGAAGGCGCATTCGATTTGCCCGAGGCCGGAGTCATAACTGCCAAGTTAAAAGACTTATCGATAGAGACCGATGATGAGGCTCTGCTCCTCAGAAAAGAAATTCTCCTCAAAGGCTCTTCCCGGAATTTTATCAATAACCGTATGGTGACCCTTTCGCAAATGCGCGAGATTACCGCGCATCTGGCCGAGCTCTTCGGCCAGCATTCCCATCAGCAACTGCTCAATGAAGCCAATCATCTTCTTTTCCTCGATCGCTTCGCCGGATTGACCGCCGCTGTGGAATCGCTTCGCGAAATTTATAACCGCTGGGACAGCGTTCAAAAGGAATGGGCCGCTCTCGAATCGCGCCAAGAGCAGGAAAAAAACGAGCGGGAACTGCTCCTTTTTCAGAAAGATGAAATCGAAAAAGCCAAAATACAAATCGGTGAAGAAGAAATCCTGCTGGCGGAAAAGAAAATCCTCGATTCTTCCCGCCTTCTTGGAGAAAAATCGGACATTATCCTGAGTTTTCTTGAGAGTGATGATAACGCCGTCCTGCAACTTCTCCGCTCCTGCCGGAAAGAATTATCCCTGATGGCCGGTTTGGATAAAAAATTGGAAAAAGAACTCGCCCTGTTGGATACCGCCGAAATCAATCTCGATGAACTCCGCGCTTCCCTTGAGGCCTATCGCTCGGCCATCCCCGATGATCCCGAGCGGCAGGAAGAAATAAATCTCCGCCTCGATGAAATCTATCGCCTTAAAAAGAAATATGGCGGCTCGGAAGAGGCCGTTCTCAATACCTTCGCCAAAATTCAGGAACAATTGAATCGCCGAATCGATGTCGACGACCGTATAAAAGGTCTGAGACACGACGCCGACCGATTGGCGGATGAATATGAAAAAAAGGCTCTGGTTATTTCACGGAAGCGACTCGAATCTTCGCCCCGGTTATCGAAAAGAGTTCAGCGGGAACTCCGCGATCTGGGTATCGATTCGGCCAAATTCGAATTCGAATTTATTTATGATGATGACCCCGCCGGAATCCTGCTCGAAAACCGACGGTGCAAACCCGGCCCGGCCGGCCTCGAAAGCGGCCGTTTTCTCATTTCCGCCAATCCCGGAGAGCCGTTGAAACCTCTGGTCAAGACCGCCTCGGGAGGCGAAATATCGCGCGTCATGCTGGCCCTGAAAGCGGCCGACAACCCCGCTACCGTCGGTCTCTCTCCTTTATTGGTGCTGGATGAAATCGATTCCGGTATCGGCGGCGCCACCGCCAAAATGGTCGGTGACAAATTGAGCCAATTATCCCGGGCATACCAGCTTCTGGTGGTCACCCATCTTCATCAAATTGCATCCGCCGGTCTGCACCATTATGCCGTCGAAAAAATCGACTCCGGCACCGCCTCCGGACGGAAAACGGTCCGGGTCAAAAAATTGTCCGAAACCGAGCGCCGCAAAGAAATCAAACGGATGATCGCTCTTCCCGAAAAAACCGGAGCCTGATACCCGTATGTCGTCAAAGTCCGCTCTCTTGCTCCGCGCCCTCATCCCGGAGAAGGTCTCCCTCTGGTTCTCCGTCTACTTGCTCGGGCTCCTCTTTTTTGCCCTTTTCCGCGCCCTCTTTCTCATCTTCCATATACCACTTGTTCACAATGCGCCCGCCGCCGATATGGCATACGCTTTTTTTATCGGGGCCCGTTATGATACGGTCACCCTCTGCATCATGATTCTCCCCCTCTTTTTGATAACCATTCTTCCCAATATCAGACTTGACTCCCCGCTCTTCCGCCGCACTTTTTTGATTGTCACGACCGTCCTCTTCAGCCTTTTCTTTTTTGCCCTGACCGCCGATATCAAATATTTCGATAACTTCGGCAGTCGTCTCAACTTCTGGGCCATCGAATATGCCGATTCCCCTGCTATGTACTTCTACAGCATTTTCAATATCACCGGCTTCTGGCTTTTGATTTCCACCTGGATCGGCGCTACTGTCATTTTTTATTTTATAATTCGCAAGGTCTTTCGCATTCTCGCGATCCGCAAAACGGAATTCGGCGGTCTCCGTGTACTGCTCTCATATATATGTTACCTGGCGCTCTTAATCATTGGTATTCGCGGAAGTTTCGGCGCCAAGCCGCTCGATTGGGGCACGGCCATCTTCAGCAGCAACCAGGTCCTCAACCAATCCGCTCTCAACGGCATTTACACCCTCACCCATTCCATTCTGGAAGCGCGCGATGAGGGGAAAGCCGATTACGCCGGCGATCTCAAACCCGAGGACATTGCCTCTACCTGGCATGATGTAACAAATATGCTCGATATTAGGCCCGATGATTCTCTTTCGCTCGCCCATACAGTTGTTTCCTCCCGTAAAATCGGCTTCCGGCCCAATCTTGTCATTGTCTTAATGGAATCTTGGTCGGGCCAATGGGTCGGAGCGCTCGGCTCCAAATTGGGCGTCACCCCTCATTTTGATTCGCTCGCCGCGCACGGCATTCTCTTTACCGATTTTTACGCCAACGGCGTTCGCACCAATCGCGGCATTCCCGCCACCCTCTGCTCTTTTCCGTCTCTGTCCGGGCGGGCCATAATGAAACGGTACGCCGCCAATACCCCATTCCGTTCTATGGCGCAGGTATTGAGCGATTTCAATTACCGTTCCATTTTCGCCTATGGCGGCGATATCAATTTCGACAATATGGAGGGTTTTCTGCGGGCCTCCGGATATCAGGAGTTCTACGCCGAACATGACTTCCCCGGCGCCCCCGAACTCGGAAAATGGGGACTGGCCGATGATGCCGTCTTCCGGAAATTGACCGACGATATGCCGTCCTTCCCGCGCCCTTTTCATCTCGCGGTTATGACCATCAGCAACCACGATCCATATATGATTCCCGACGACCGCTTCAAGTTATACTCCAATTCCGACCCTGAATCCCGCCAATACAATGTCCTGTACTATACCGATTGGGCCCTCGGCCAATTTATCGACCGGGCCCGCCGCCTGCCCCTCTTCGACAGCACCGTCTTTGTCTTTGTCGCAGACCATTGCGCCCATCAATCCGGCAAATATCCGCTGGCGCCGGGTAATTTTCATATTCCCCTATTGATATATTCCCCCAAACTGCTCGGCGATTCCGGCGTCGTCATTTCCAAAACCGGCAGCCAGGTCGATATCATCCCGACTCTCGTCGATCTGCTCGGTCTTTCGACTACCGTTTATTCCTGGGGACGCGACCTTTTGGCTCTCCCCGCCGATGATTCCGGCTTCGCGGTTATTGTCGGCGAGGATCGTCTCGGCCTGATTGAACCGCCGTACTTCTATTTTGACTATGTGAATATCGGAAAATACCTGTATGATACACGAACCCCGAATTGTCTCGAGCATGATATTCTCGCCGCCCACCCCGATACCGCCTCCATAATGGAGCGCCGCCTTGCTTCATACATACGCCTTGCCGAGTACCTCTCCCGAGGCGGCAAGAAAAAATAGTTGCCAAATTTGTAATATGTGCGCGGCGAAATTTCAGATCGGCCCGATTCGTTTTCTGCAATAAAAAAAAACCGCCCCCTCTTGGAGCGGTTTCTATCAACAAACTTCGACGGATTAACTTCCGCCGTCCATTTGCAATCTTATTCGCGGGCGCGGGCCACGTTCACATTCAACGTGCGGCCCTGGAGCTCTTTACCGTTCAGACCGGCGATAGCCGCCGTTCCTTCGGTGTCCGAATCCATTTTCACGAAGGCGAAACCCCGCGGCGTGCCGCTGATTTTATCCCTGATGATTATTGCACTCGATACGGCGCCGAAACTCCCGAACGCGGTGCGAAGATCCTCTTCCACGGCGTCGTGCGATAGATTGCCTACATAGATGTTCATTGTACTCTCCTGCGATTTGTTTATCTTCGGAAAGTCCTTTTCTCAAGGTGATCCTGTACTAAAAGATAAACGGTTACTTGCGCATGATTGCGCATCGTCTCCGGATTAGTATTTTTGACAAGAAAATGATCTACAGAAACAAGTCTTGAGAAAAATGATCGGACGGCGATTTAATTAACTATACTAATATATCGGCAAAAAATCCCATGTCAACATATAAATTGTTGATTTTCAATAATTTATACATATTCATATCGTCACCGGCTCCGCGTCATCCGTTAACCTGCTCGCTCCTATCCCCTTATGGTGGAATCCCAAAGTCCATTATTTGACCCTGCGACAAGCCTTATCATGGCACGCCGACGGTTAATTTCCTTATATTGCTCCCCAGTTGCGCTTGAAATTCTCCCCCAAATCAAAGATATAATCCTTTACCCAAACCACCCTTCCGCCCGCAACTTTAATTACCGTCACTCCGCTGTTTTGACCCTCCCGGCCGTCCTGATTGGTGAGTTGGATGTTCCAGTGCACCGCCACCGTATTGGTCCCTGTTACAGCCAGAATATTCCGCACGCAGATATCCTGTATATCGAACTGAATTTTCGGAAACTGGTAGAAGAAATTCCCAAACCACTCTTCCACGGCCGCTTTCCCCTTAAATGTCCCGCTTTGCGGTATATCACCGGGGTAGATAAATACTCCATCATCCCGCCACGCCGACATGAATTTGGCTATATCATGACGGTTCAAGGCGTCAAATGCTTTGCCTATGGCGCTCTTGGCGATCATCGCTCCGATCATTGGTTCCTCCTTTTGAAATTAGTCAAACGCCGGCCGTCATTGAAGAAGATCGATGAACGGCTCGTCCGCTTTTTTAATCCCGGATGATATTCGATTGAGTAATTAAATATAGACACGGTGATACAAATTGCCAATTAAAAACGGCTGCGTGATCGGCGGATCGATCCCGTCTCCGTTATGGCCTCTTCTGCAACGCCGGTCCGATTCGCTTGACTATACCCCGGAGGTCTGATGTTTCAGGGTGAGTTGAAGCGGACGATATTGCTCCAGGAGCGCCCGGAGTGTATAAATCAATTCCGTATTATGGAAAGGTTTGGCAAAAAAGCCATCGGCCCCTAAGGTAATGGCGTCTCTGGGCTTATATTTCCCGAAATGCCCGGTTATCATGATGACCGGAATATGAAGGTAGTTGCTTTTTACTACTTTGAGGAGGTCAATGCCGGTCACGTGCGGCATCATTATATCGGTAACCAGCGCGTGAACCACCCGGTTCTTGAGGATTTGAAGCGCCTGCTCCCCCGAATCGGCGATTATGGTCCGGTATCTTTGTGTTTCCAGCATATCGGAAATTACTTCCGCTATGAATGGCTCATCGTCGACAATCAGAATCGTCTTTTTCCCTTCCCGTTCGATTCGGGCCAGTTTCGCTTCCAGAGTGGCCTGCGCAATCGGGTAGAGCAATATGTCGTTCACGGCCAGATCGTGATAAGCCACAACATTCTGCTCGGAAAAAGAATCCCCCGCCATTATGACCGGGAAATAGGTTAGATTTTGATCCTGACGAATCATCCGGAGAAGTTTCAACCCGCAATCCTCGGCCGTATCGACGTCGATTATCACGAGATCGATGGCCGGATCGCCATTGAGCCTTTTCATACCCTGAGTACATATGGGCACTCTGATCAATTCATGTTTGGCTGTTACTATCTGTTTTGACAGGACATCGCACGCCCCCAGATCATTGCCGATCAAGAGTATTTTCAACCCGAATTACCTCTTTCCGCCGATAATTATGATGTTATAAATAATATCGGCCATCTTGGCAATTTATTAAATCCGTGCCGGGGCGGGCCCTGCAAATCATTGAATAAGGGTAATTTGGGGGCCGCCCCCGAACTTCGGCCGGACCGCAATTCGTGCGCGCCAGACTTTAGCAAAAGGAGGCCGGAACCCCCGCGGGATGTGTGATGGGAAAGGTGCGGTTCCGTGCGCGGCAGACTTTAGTCTGCCCGTGGGACAATATAGGAAACCTATCTCCTGCGCCGTCAGGAAACTTTCCTGACGGAATCCTCTGCGCGGCCGATCCGTGCATCTCTCAAAAAACAAGGGCGGACACGCCGGTCTGCCCTTACATGTACAGCACACGTTAAGAGGTATCGGGTCTCATATCCCGCATCGATTCCGAAACAACGGGACCCGACCCGCAAAAATTACTAAAATTTGAGGCCGAATGTAATGGGAGCTATGGTCGGATTGACATCCTCCATCATAATCATATGTATGCCCGCCTCAAGAAACCATGATGACTTGCCTTCGCCAATAATTTTTTCTACTCCCAGTCCAAGAAAGACGGAAAAATTCGTTTCATTTTCGAGACCGGACACCCAGCTCGTCTGCGGACTGCCGCCGCTCTCATAGGTCACTTTGATCTCATCCGCGCCTGCTATGGTCAATCCAAAACCGCCTTTGACATATGGAAAAAATCTCGCCCCTTCCGATTTGAGCGATCCCTTGCCGAGCACCGCCAGGGATCCGGCCGTCACGCCCCCTCCGCTGACATCGATATTAGTGGCCCCCGGATATTCCCCCGGTTCGGTCCACCAGTCTTTTATCATTCCGGCCGCCGGGCTGAACCGCTTGATATCAAACATGCCGATCAAAGACCAATTTGGCGACGTTGGATACTCAATCCCGAACTCGAGCCCGAATCCGGTACTGTAATAATCGGTAAACTCCTCGGGCGAGATGGCGAATCCAAAATCGCCGGCAATGAAAAACTTGTAAGGCCGAGGATTTTTCGCCTGGACATTCTGCTGACCGGCGAAAATGATAATTCCAATGATCAGGAAAACCTGCGCCAAAATTGACCGCCTCATCTTTTGTCCTCCGTTTCTCGGTTTGGTCGACATAATCGAAACCGCGGGCATTTTTCGGCGCAACAGGGCCGTTTTATGTGCGTCTTCGAATATGATTCGTCAAGTACTGACTTTCCCCCATTCTTTGAACCGGTTATAACTTCACGGTTTTATGGATTTTTGTCAATAAATATTCGGGTGATTTCAGGCACCCAATTTTCTTTCGGGCTGGGTGTTGGTGCTGTATAGCGCGGCGCGCGGTGGGGCCACGAATAAACGGGCAGGTAGGAAACCTGCCGCGCACGGATTGGCCGCGCACATAAAGATGTCAAAACCCCGTCGTCCCCGCGAAACGGGGATCTCGGGGGAATTTTGACCTACACAAATGGGTAACCCACTCCCTTGGGGTGGGCGTTGTTGCTGTAAGGCGCGGTGCATTTTCGCTACCTATTCGATGGCAAACGGTTCATTGGTCGCTTATATAGAAGGAGGTCTATAATTATGCCCACAAATTACATTAAACCGATTGCCTTTTGCCATAATGCTTCCCGGCCTGCTTTGTTGCACAAAAACTTTGCCGTAATTTACACGGCCGCAATGGATTGCGGGAATAGACACAAATTTGGGGCCCCCTTTTTTTCCACAAAGCGAACCCACTATTGCCGTATCCCCATACCACTCTTGCAGATACATCGATATCAAATTGGCTTCATTTTATCAAACGGAAAGTTATGATATTGCGACACAATAAGATAATTTTTGGCCATCAGCCCCTCCCGGCGCGAAAAAAGGTCGGAAACTCTTATGCGTTTCGGCATAGATTTCATGCGGATGCTTTTGACGTATACGGGCAGACTAAAGTCTGCCGCGCACATGTCGATGCCGGACCGCGCACAATCGTCATCGGCAGACGAGGACATCTGCCGGGCACCTATTGCTGCAGATTACGCCAGCGGGCCGATGGCCGATTCCACGGCGTGCAGTATCTCGCAGGATCGTACCAGTCCCCTCTTATGTGCCGCGCGGGTCCTCAGACCCGCCGGAATCTTCTATCCCAACGATCCCACGGCGGACTCCACGGCGTGCAAAATCTCGCACGAACGCACCAACCCCTGCATTCTTGTATGATCGGGGTACAGGGGACGGTCCACATCGAGATACGCCACATACTTGCGAATGACATCTTTGGCCGTGGTCGTGCCGAGTCCGAACTTGAAATCGCGAAGGTCCAGCGCCTGCGCCGCCGCCATGAACTCGATCCCGAGGATACCGTAGGCGTTCTCGAGAATCTGGAAATTCTTGATGGCGGTATTCATCCCCATCGAGACAAAATCCTCCTGATCGGCGGCGGCCGGGATCGACTGAATCGAGGCAGGGGCGGACAGAATTCTCTGCTCGACAATAAGCGAATCGGCGGTGTACTGGCTCAGCATCAGCCCGGAAAACATCCCGGCCCCTTTGGTCAAGAATGGCGGCAGGCCGACCGACAGGGCGGGATTGTTGAGACGGTTCATCCTTCGCTCGGAAAGGACACAGACCATCGTAATGGCGGCGCCGGCCATATCCATCGGGAGCGACACCGGCGACCCCTGGAAATTGGCCCCGGAAAGTTGCAGGTTCTCCTCGGCGAAAAAGATCGGGTTGTCGCCCACGCCGTTGAGCTCGATTTCGACCTGCGAGCGGGCATACGCGAGCGCATCGTGGGCCGCCCCGATCACCTGCGGGGTGGAGCGCATGGAGTAGGCATCCTGCACCTTGCATTTGAGCCGTCCCTCGGCCAGATCTCCCGCGGCGACACATTTGAGAATGGCGGCCGCCGAGCGGATCGCGCCTTTGAACCCGCGCACGACATGTATTTTGGGGTGGTATGGTTTCATATTGGCCTTCAGGGCCTCCAGCGACATCGCACAGGCGATTTCCGCCTGCTTGAGGAGGTTAGCCGCATCGAACAGGAAAATCGCGCTCATGGCGGTCAGAAGATTGGAGCCGTTGATAAAGCCGAGCCCGTCGCGGGCCATGAGGCCGGGAATCGGGATACCGGCGCGCTCCATGGCGGTTTTGCCGTCGAGGAGTTCGCCCCTGAACCATGCTTTGCCCTCGCCCATCATCAGGAGGGCCATCTGGGCCATCGGGGCCAGATCGCCGCAAGCGCCGACCGACCCTTTCTGGCAAACATACGGGGTGACGCCGCGGTTGAGCATTTCCACCATCGTCATGGTGATTTCGGGGCGGATACCGGAATTGCCGTGGGCGTGGACATTGATTCGTCCGGCCAGCGCCCCGCGGACATATTCGGCCGGGGCCGGGTCGCCGATACCGGCGGCGTGGTTGTAGATCAGGTATTTCTGGAAATCCTGCACCTGCGAGTCATTGAGGACGACCTCGGAGAATTCGCCGATGCCGGTATTGATGCCGTACATAATCTCGTGCGCCTCGATTTTTTTATCGAGCATGGCGCGGCATTTTTTTATTCGCTCGACGGCGGCTGGAGCCAGTTCCACTTTCTCGTTGTCGCGGGCGATTTTGACCAGTTTTTCGATGGTCAGTCCGGATCCGTCTATTACGATAGCCATATATACCTCACATATAAAATTCGGTGGACAAGTTTACGGGTAATTTGGGGTGATTCGAAAGACTACTCATCCTGCAGGCCGGATGAGGATTTGGGCTGATAGCGGGAAATAATAGAAATGGATTGGAGATGAAAAAATTTTAGGGGAGAAATTTTCCGGGCCGCCATCATAATGGGGGAAATATACGGAAAAGGATTAATAAGTCAACAGCGAGGTTGTTCCCTCATTTGTTTCTGACAGGAGTCAGTATTAGCAAAGGGTCTTTATAGACTGTTGCACCTTCCCCTTCGGGATATACCATATAGGTCTCGAATATATACAATTTCGCATCTCTCCATTTAAAATGAAAATATTCTTCTCTCCCGTAAACCTCCTGATGGAAAGGAAGAAAAAAACCATCGGGATAGGCAAAAATGAAATCCAACTCTATTTCAAATTTAAAGGGTTTAGAGTACCCCCATCGAGCTATTCCGTCTGGCTGGAATATACACGTATCTCCATTTTGATTTAAATATTTGCCGGATATGAGAATATTATTCACGAATTCCTTTAGGCTGGGTGTTGCTTTCACAAATTTATTTTTCCACGAGTCGCCTTCTGAATAATAATCTAGAGTGATAGTATTGGGATCGGACAAGGTGCCTTTTATTGAGAAGGAGGAATCCATAAAGGCTATTATGCTTTTGCCCGGGTAAGCTGAAGTATCACAGTGCGCGGAGAGTCCGCCTTCGTGGAAATTGCTGAACTGCCACCACCAATTGCTATCGTGCCTATAGAGCTCAATGACGAAATATTTATCTTTGATGGAGTTAAATGCTTTTTCGGGTGAACGAGTCTTTTTCAGTAAATCAACATACTCCGACAATAACCAGGTCTCAGGCGCATTGTTTAGCGCTTCAAAATATTCAATGGTGGGAGGATTTTTGACCGTAATTGGATTTAGCAATAATTCAGGTTTATCGGAGATAATGAATCTATCAGGGAATTCGGGATTTTGTTCCGCTTTGAAGACAAAAATGGTGCTATCCCCCCATCGAAATCCATAAGTCAGGGATTCCCCGAAAAACCCGGTGGCGTTGTCGATTTTTAATATGGCTCTATAATTATCATAGAGATCCAGAGGAATTTCATAGCTAAAGCTGTCTTTGAAATTGACCACCCCATGGCCATATTCGTCAAATTCATATTTAATTCCATTTATACTACTGGTGTATTCACCCGCAATGGTCTCTTTATTTATAAACGTCTTCAAATCGGGATGAGCGCCGACAAATTCCATAGGACTCCAAAAATCACCATGCCTATCTTTGGTTAATGTATCAGGTAGGATGATTGTGATACTATCTTTTGAATTTGAAATGCATTTGACCTCCGCGCCGAGAAGCCGGCCAAAATATTCCCATTTGCCAGCCCCTTTTGCATTCGGAATTCCGGTTGTGAATTTTAAATCGGTATCTTTCAAATGGCCCAACCTCCATGTGTAGGCATTTTGCGAAACTTTTTTGACTTCACAAATTTTCATTTCGTTAGCATCCCCCCTAGAAATTGTGAAGCGCATCATCGAAACATCATTTTTATATATCCAAGTCCCTTCAATGGGGTATGGTGATGCGGAATCGTCCTGCGCAATTATTGGCGCAATTATAAATAGGCTTACGATAAGCGGAAAAACTGTGGCCTTCATTGCCCTCTCCATTTTTATATATGGATCAATATAAATTTCTTAATCCTTCGCAGTAATGCCTTTATCAGTAATATAGGCTGTTACTAAATTTGCGGGGGTAATGTCGAAGGCCGGGTTATAGACCTTTACGCCCGATGGCGCGGTCTGGACACCGCCCCAATGGGTGACTTCAGAGGGGTCGCGCTCTTCGATGGGGATTTGTTCGCCGGAAGGAATATTATTATCGAAAGTTGATGACGGAGCGGCGACATAAAATGGCACGCCGTGCTCCTTGGCCAGTACCGCGACCGAGTAGGTGCCGATTTTATTTGCGAAATCTCCGTTTTTGGCAATGCGGTCGGCTCCGACAATGACAAGATTGACCTTCCCCTGCTTCATCAGAAAGCCGGCCATATTGTCGCAGATAAGAGTGACATCGATACCTTCCTGCATCAATTCCCAGGAAGTAAGGCGGGCACCCTGCAGAATGGGACGGGTTTCATCAGCGAAGACTTTGAGCCTCTTCCCTTCTTGATGAGCGGCATAAATCACGGCCAGAGCAGTGCCGATGCCGCCGGTGGCGAGGGCGCCGGCGTTACAGTGGGTCAGGATGGTGTCGCCGTCTTTAATTAATTTGGCCCCGTTTTCCCCGATGGCGCGGCACATCGCTTCATCCTCCATAAGTATGGCGGTCGCCTCATCCCAGAGGTACCGGCGGAAATCGTCGAGATTGTCACCGTCGAAAGAATGAGCGGCATCAAGAGTCCGATTGACCGCCCAGGCGAGATTAACCGCGGTGGGGCGGGCAGATTTGATTTCGGAGGCGATATCGGTGAGAATTCGTTTCATATGCTCCACATCGGTCTTAACCGTGGCTTTAGCGGCCAGGGCCAGGGCAAAAGCGCCGGCAATTCCGATGGCGGGAGCCCCGCGAACCTCAAGGGTTTTGATGGAAACAATGATTTCGCGGTAGT
>CALMKK010000350.1 GCA_937867135.1 uncultured candidate division Zixibacteria bacterium | reverse complement strand
CTAAACCCATCGTCGAAAGTAATCACTGTGCCGTGATGAATAGGTTCCGTCTCTCCGCGGATCACGGCCACCGCTTCCTGAAGCCGCACTACGCGGCAAAATTTGCCGACAAAATTCATCTGTTCCGAAAAGCGGCTCAGCGGAATCTGTGTCCAGACTCCGATATCATTCTCAACCACGCCGTGATACATCAGAATGGCTATTTTACGGCGATTGCCGAAACGGAACAAAAGCCAAATGCCGGAATAGTACAGGATATAATAGAAAATCTTCTTTATCATATCAGATCAATTATTTTCCGCTCACTTCTTATATTTTAGTTTTTGATAAATATCGGCCAGAATTTTCATCTGCCCCTCAAAAGAATAAGATTCCTTAAGGGTCTTGACCGCCTCCAGAGTTATTTGACTTTGCAGCGACCGGTCTTTGGCCAATTTAAGGATACTATCGGCCAGGGCCTTTGTATCACCGGCCGGCACCAGAAGCCCATTTCTGCCGTCAGCGATTAATTCCGGAACTCCCCCCACGGCGGTCGCTATCACCGGCACTTCCAGCGCCATTCCTTCCAGAACAATATTCGGCAGTCCCTCGGACAGCGACGGATTCACCAGCAAATCGGCTCCTTTGATATAGCCAAGAAGATTCTTCTCGAATCCCGGACAGATAATTTTATCATGCATATTCGCCCGGCGGATGAAACCGACCGTCTTCTCGAAATCGGGCCCATCGCCGAATAATATAAAACGCAATCGGTCATTTCTCTGCAATGCTTCTATGGCCGCCTGAACCAGATAAATCTGCCCCTTTTCCCGACTGAACCGCCCCCCCGCAATTACTATTATCGCATCCGGAGGCAACCCAAAACGATTTCTCAAATCGACCGGTGCCGCTTTTTTTATCTCTGACATATCAATAGCGTTGTGAACAACCGTTATTTTTTCCGCTGAAATAGAGAGGGCGGTCAATCGCGACTTCTGAGCCTCCGACACGGCCACGATATGATCGGCAAAGCGAACAAATATTTTTTCAAGCAATGTGTAAAAGCGGACCCGAATGGTATCCTTGGTCCAGCCGCGTGAAAAAGCCGCCCATCTGACCCCGGTCCTTTTTGCGGCCCAATATCCCAGAATATGAGAGCGATAATCGTGGGTGCAAAGAATATCGATTTTTTCCGACCTCAGATAATCTCGTATCAATCCGATCGCTCTGCGGTCATAGGCGCCTCTAACATCAAATAATTTGGTTGCGATTCCATCAGCTTCAATGCTATTTATAAATTCCGGCTTCTTCCCGCCTTCCGAATATGAGCCAATCACGATTTCAAACTCGGTTCCGCGCGCCAGCCGGGCATGATAATGCAATTGCCGCTCCGGGCCGCCGTAGAAATTAGAGGCTCGCAAATGCAGGATTTTCATTTATTTTCCGCCAATCGCTTTAGAAACCGCTCCAATTTCCCCGCCAGATAATCCCAGCCATATTTTTCAACCGCCAGCTTGCGCCCCGATTCGCCCAATCGGGCTCGCAGTTCCGCATCATTCATCAACCGCAAAACAGCGCCGGCGAATGTCTCGGGAGTATCAGCCAGAAGGAGATGCTCTTCGTTTATCACATCCAACCCTTCAGCCCCGATCGAAGTGGACACCACCGCTTTCCGCATGGCAAAGGCTTCCAGAATTTTAAGGCGGGAGCCGCCGCCGATACGAAGCGGCACTATACTGATAGTACAATTCTGCACATAGGGGCGAACGTCATCCACATTATCGGCTATCTTTATCCCGGAAAGGCGCTCGAGCTTGCGAATGCTTTCCGGCGGGTTCTGGCCGACAAAAGTGGCGGTGATATCTTTATCTTTTTCCCTGATCAGAGGAAATATCTCATGCACGAAATAATTGATGGCGTCCTGATTGGGACGCCAATTCATGGATCCGACAAAGACCATATTTTTATTTTCCCGACCGGGCGGCAAATCATAATATTCGGGATCAACCCCGTTCTCCACGACCTCTATTTCCAGCCCGGAGTTGAGCCTGCGTATCTGCTCGGCCTCGACCCGCGACACCGCCGTGGCCCCGTCGACAAAATTGAAGGCCTCCCGTTCGAACCGCGCCACCTTCTTCTTCTGCCGGCCGATATACCACTTTTTAAAGGGATTCGATTCATTTTCATAATATCGCTCCCAGATGCGATGCTCGATGTTGTGAGCTACAATCACCTTTTTTATTCCGGAAATATCTCTGACAAAAACGGCGTACGGTGTCCATTCGCTGATTATCAGATCGGGCCGTGCTTTGGAAATTATTTCATTAAGAATTTTAGAGAATATTTCGGTTTTATGGCTCGTGACAATGTACGGGTACCGGGAAAATAGATTTGCCAGAAGACGAGCATAAAACATTAACCCCGATTTAGGCGGTATCTGCGATGGAATGGCCACCGGCTTAATACCTTTGGCCTTTAAGGCGCGGTAGCTCTCCGAGTCTTCTGTGCCATAGGCCAAATATGTAACGTCGTTATTTCGGGCCAGACGCGACAATAGATTAAAACTGCGGATTCGTTTCCCGGTATTCAGCGGATATGGGATTTCTTCGTCAAGTATCAGTATTTTCATATCGATGTTTAATTATCAGGAAAAGAAATGAATCGGTCAAAGGATTTTTTTTCTAAGAAATCCGTTTCATTTCAGAAGCAGGAGTTTCCGTGAATCGATCAAATTGTCGGCTTTCATCCGGCAGAAATATATACCGGATCCGACCACCCGCCCCCTGAAATCGGTCCCGTTCCATTGGGCCGAATGAATCCCTCCTGATTCTGAAGCATCGACCAGAGTGTTTATTTTCCGACCCAGCAAATCATATATTGAAAGATTTACCTGGGAACGTCTGTCCAGGCTATATTGAATAGTCGTCTCGGCGTTAAACGGATTGGGGTAATTTCCGATTAAGTACGATTTATTTGGCAAAAGGTCGTGCCCATCGGCAACATCCAGACTTATATCGAGTGACGCCACATTGGAAAGAGCCCCGAGACTGCCCACCTCATCCGAGGCTCTGACGGCGAAAAAATATAAATTTCCGGGAATAAGCCCGCTGACCGTGCAGGTTTGATGTTGTCCGGCGGGCAAAGGAGCGGGCGGGCTGGCGTAGGCCGGAAGAGTCGCCCAGTTGACATCGGTGACAGCGATCGTGTCGTACTTGATAACATAACCATAAGCGGTCCCGGAATAATTATCGTCGCCCGGCGCCGTCCAGCTCAGATTGGCCTCTCCTAAATCCGACCCTGGTACCGCCCCCAGATCGATAATCTTTCCCGGGGGCACAGTATCACCGGATGAACTCAAAATAATCTTGGCAAAGTAGATTCCCCCGTCACCGCTATTCCAAAAGACCGGAATATATGTGGCATTATTGGGAACATGAAAACAGGTATTAGGATCGCGGTTGGAGGTGTTCCCGGCGGCCGTAGAAACCAGCACCGGCGCCGTCCAGGTTTGCGTCGTCTGCGACCATTTTTTATAATAAATCATGGAAGATGAAGCATCGGACGTTGATTTTTTGGAATAGAATATATATAAATCGCTCCCTTTTACCGTCGATGTTACAAACCATTCATTGTCCGCGGTATAAGAGGAATTGTCGATAATTTCGTGGTTCCAGGTCCCGCTGCCGTTGTTGAAATTCTTCCAGCAGTGATGCAGGCTGTTGGCATCGCCGAATACCAGATGCATGGTGGTATCATTAATGACATTGTGGGTGAAAACGCGCGTTTGCCCCATATTGACCGGGTATATGGCATGATCGCTCCGGGCCTGAAAGGATGAGCCGTTCCAGAGATAATATTCGAAGCCGCGGTTGTCGTCGAGATACTCGACTACCAGCGCCGGATTCCCGCCTACATACGGCATGGAGCCGATTCTGACATTGAGCGCGCCGGTGGCGTACGCCGTGCCGGTCGTCCACGAGGAGCCTTCGTTATCGGAATATTGATACTTTACATTCTCCGAGGCCGTTCCGGCGTCTCGCGTAAACACCCAAATCCGGCCGGTACTCTGCACCATAATATTGGAACGATTGGCATCGGCGGTACCCCCCAGGGTAACCAGCGCTCCTCTGTCGTCATTGCTGTGGGCGGGAGCATTGAATTTGCGGAAATGAACTCCCGGCCAGGTAAAATATAACTCGCCATTCCGGCCGAATAGCGAGAGATGCATATCCAGCCAGCCGTTGAAGTCGATCTGTATAATACCGGTGCTCCAGGTGCTCCCGGCGTCGGTAGTATAATTCATGCTTCCGGCGCTACTGGCGGCGCTGGCATAACTCAGCCAGAACTGATTCGGATCCAGTTCCGACATATACCCTTTCCACCTCGGAATTCCCAGCGTGGAGCCGTCGGCCCCGCTGGTGGCGACTTTAATCGGAGTCGTCAATTGATCGGCGACCACCGGTAATGAGAGAAAAACGATTAATATAAAAATAAAACCAAAATTTTTCACGGAAGACCCGACATATGAAGAAATTCTTTTGCGTTTCATTTTATCCATCCGAACCACGCGCATTTCAACCTCCTGGCCAAAAAATTCAAAACCGCAAATCGGCCCTCGGATTCCAAATTATATCAAAAATTATGCCTCTATTTTCAATTATTCGACTCGAAATGAATCAAAGTTTATTTGCCCTTCATTTTTGGCTGTTCAATCTTTATACAATTTCGCCGACGCCTAATTCAAAAACTGTCTCAGCCGTTGCCGGAAAACAACTTACGGCCGAATATTGGTTTTGTCTTCCGAAACCCCGGCGGGGGGATTAATCTCACATTTCAAAAATCTGGTCTTTCCCGATTTCTCTTTCGGTATTTCATCAACTATTTCAATTTTGACATTAATCCCCTGACCGATAATTTTTTTCATCTGCATCGGTATGAATTCCAGAACTTCACTTGACGGCTCAGGTTTGCGGGTAATTTTAACCAAAAAATCGGTCAATGTTTTTTGTATGACCTGCATCTGTCCGATCTGGTGCGCCGGCTCCGCCGTCAGATGAATACCCAGCACATTACCGGTATGACGAATGCCGTCCGGACCCCAAAAATCATCAATCAAACGCCCGACCCCCGGGCTCATCAATTGCAGGCCCCGCCCGCATGAACACTCTTTTTCAATCGGGATTCCATAATCATTAATCTGATATCTGATCATCGGAAAGGCGAAATTGGTCAGATCGGTGATTAATATCTCTCCCTCCCGGCCGAATTCCACCGCATTGCCGTTTTCAGCAAACTCCACATAAGAAGTCTCCATCGCCACATGCAATCCTTCATGGGCGGGGCATTCCGACGCGGTATTGCCGACTTCCCGGGAACCATACATATCGAAAACGGGACATCCGTAGTATTCCTCGAACAATTTCCGCTGTTTGTTATAGAGAGGTTCACCGGTTGACAGAACCCCCTTCACCCGTGGCGGCCGGTACCCCTTCTCAACCATATATTGCGTCAGACCGCAAAAGGCCGCCGGAAAAACTTTAAAAAACGCCGGTTTATAGTCCATAATATCACGGTAAAATTTTTCCATAATTTTGGGGTCGGACGATCCGGCATTAAAGAGGTACTCTCCCAATATATAGCGGTCCTTAAATATCGACTTAAATGTCACGTCGTGAACAAAATCGACATGAGCCGGCCAGATAAAGGCCATGCGGTCGCATGGCTTACGGCCCATATAATTCTCGTGACGCCAGGCCACGCCGAGTTTAATATTATAACTCTCCTGATCTCGATAAAGCGGCGCCTGCTGACCGGTTGTACCGCCGGTTAAAACATTCTGCAGGTCCGCAATGTCATATTTGACCGATAATATTTCCTTTCCCTTTTCAAAAAGATCATTTCGGGTCAAAATGGGCAGTCTTGATAAATCGCCGAAATTCCTAAAAGACTCCGGCGTCAGTCCCCGTTCCTTGAAAACGGCCGTATAATAAGGCGATGTTTCATAAGCGTGACGCAACAGGGCTGTCAGTTTCTCCCATTGATACGAACGAAGTCTCTCCCTTGACCAGAATTGGCTTTTCTCCAGAAAACGCCAGTGCCGGAGAGCGGAACCCTGATTTTCCCGCCGGAGGATAAACGGCAAAGCAGTATTGCGGACAATTTTAGAAAATAGACTCATCCAATCCTTTTCTATACGGCCGGATTTATCGGCACATTTGCCGCCGATGGAAGATTATCTTTTTCTTGAGCGGATTCCCTGGCCGCCGCCTCGGCTTCTTTTATCAATTGCAGGGAAACCACCGTCAGAGCCGCCATCATATACCAGGTATAACGATATGCCGAATGCGCAAAAATACCGGTGATTAAAAGTGATCCGCACGAGGTCATAATCGACCGCGCCAACGGCACAAGCATTGATAAAGGCGATCCGCGCGATGTCACCCTTTTCAGAATCCGGCGGTTGAATCGGAATATATCGATGACAAACATGAAATAAATGAATGTGCCGATGAATCCCAATTCCGCCAGAACCTGAATATACATATTATGCGGATTGAGATACCGCCCGAACCGTTCCACCCGCGCCCAGGCAAAGGCCCCCGCCCCGACTCCGGTAATTGGCCTTAAAATTGCCAGTTCCAGCCCATCTTCCCAGGCCAGGATCCGATTCTCCGATGACTCATCGAGTTTTTTGTCGAATATGGTGCTGTATCGAGCCCTGCTATCGGACCCCAAAAGCGACCACCCGACCACCATAAAAACTATGAAAAATAATCCCAATGCCAATTTCCGCTTCGATTGTAACCATATCATGCCCATAATTCCCACGAAACCAATCATTCCTCCCCGCGAGCCGGTGATAATCAGAGTCCAGGAAAAGAGAAACAGACAACCGGCCATTATAATCTTTTGCCAGTATTCCCGGTAATAGAAGAAAAAGAAATAGGCAAAGGGAATCATCGTGTTCATGGTTATGGCGATGCCGTTGAAATTATCCATCGCCGAATTTCCTCCGGTGGCACGCTCTAGCCCCTGATTATAGACCGCCTGCCCATGATAGAACCCATAAGCAATATCGAAGGTGAGTTTGGCGTTGATCAGAAGAAACGCCCAGAAAAAAATCTCGAGTTTCTTTTTGGAGTCAATGTTGAGAATAATTAAAAGAAAGAAAATAGCCAGTTTCAACATCTCCTGAATGGCGTTAACCGTGCAATCCTTGCATGACGACAGCGAAAACGACAGGCACATGGCCGCCAGAACCAGAAGCATATTGAGATTGAGTTTACTGTCCGGAATGGTGAAATGACCATAGCGGTATTTATTTTTTATCAACGATAAAAACGAAAGGCAGGCTCCGAGTATCAATTCGATACGGATGGTAGCCAGAAACGGATATTTCTCGCCCGGTCGCATCAGAAAAACCAGAAGATATACCAAAAGACCGAAGTAATCAAATTTGACCATGAGAAAAACGACTACCAGACCGACGACCCCCAGGATCGGAAAGAGCGGATTCACGACCACAGCAACTCCCCCGAGTATAATGCAGCCGATAATCAGCGCTATGAAACCCAAACCCTTCCCGGTGATTATCGGCTTGGGTTGGTAAGTTTGGAACGGCTCAGACATTTATTCCATCCCCTTTAGGGCCCCGGTCGGTTCCCGGAGCGGTCGTCGTGGCCAGATTATCCAGAAGCAAGGCCATCCGCCCGGTCAATTTCCTTCGATCTATTTCTTCAATATACCGATATTTACGAATCGGGAAAGGCGAATTCTGCCACTCTCGATAAATCCCCCGCAACGTCCGAATCAACTCGCTTCCATCTTTTTTTCCGATACAAATGCCTGCTTCATACTTTTTAATTAATTCCGAGGTGACGCCGTCCGGGGCAAGAGCCAGAATTTTCGCCCCTGATGCCAGATATTCAAATAATTTGGCCGGTATGACATTGGCCGCTTCCGGTTGAAAACCGAGCAGGAGCAGAAGGTAATCGGCCTTTTTAATAATCTTTAGCAGCTCCGCTCGCGGGATAAAGCCATGGAAACGAACCATCGCACCCAAACCCAATTTTCCCACCCATTCTTTATAATCATAGTCATAATTGCCGTAAAAGTCGATCGCAACCGTAGCCGGATCAATTCTGTCCTCCTTTTGCCAGTCCGCCAGCGATTCCAGAAAAAAGACCGGATTAAAATGGCTATAGAGAGTCCCGGCATACAAAAACCGGAGACATTTCTTGTCTGAGGCCGGAAATTCTTCCTCCAGATTCACTTCCCCGTAATCAAAGCCGTTGGTAATTGTCTCTATTTTACCGTTTAAGCTTCCATTTAGATGTGTCGCCATTTGGCGGCTGAATCCGGGCGAGGCCGTCGTAACCAGTTTCGCCCTCTTCAACACCATTCGTTCCCAGAACCTGTCATACTTTTTGAAATATTCAGGGTACCCTCTTTGATTATAATTATGATTCAGCGTCCAGAGGTCTCGGAAATCAACCAGATGCGGCCGTCCTGTCATTCGCGCCACGAGCGATGCCACAATATGGGCGGAGACCGGCGGCGATGATGAGACTATAACCGAGACTTTTTCCTTTCGGACCGCCCTGATCCCCTTGGCCACCCCGAACGGAATCCATAAAATCGCGAAATCGGGAACCGATAGAGATAATCGAATAAATCTTTTTAAGCGGCCGAGAAGGCTTGGCTTTTTTGGCTCTGAGGAAATCGTCCCGGTATCTTCGGAGGGCAGATAAGGTTCTTTTGATTTGGCGCTCTTCATCTCTCGTTTCAAAAGCGGTTCGAAAGTCAAAGAACGATAAATTATAGTCTCGGGAATTGATTTAAGAGGGGTGGCGTCCCAGGACGTATTGACGCCTCCCTTGACCGTCAGAACCACCGGCGTCCAGCCGAATTGCGGCAAAAATTTACAGAAATTGACAATTCTCTGCCCGCCGACGGCCGCCATAGGGGGAAAGACATAGGAAACAATCAGCACCTTTTTCATCCCCGTCCCCCCTTCCATAGAATCCCCAAAAGCTTGCGATACATCAATGCATAATTTTCATCGGATGGAGCTGTTTTAAATATCCCGACGACCTCGGCCGTCAGATAGGACCATGCAAAAAAGAAATAATAATTGATTTTAAAGAGCGGCATCCATCCGGGATGAAATTTCATAAAAAACAGCATCCGGCTCTTGAAAAAATTCAATTCCGAATCCATCGCCTGCCTCTTCTTGCGGCTCATCCCGATAAGATGAATCACTTCAATCTGCGGAAGATAAAAGCCTTTGTATCCCGCCTGGCGCATCCGATAGAAATAGTCGTTTTCTTCCGAAAAAAGGAAATAATCTTCCGCCAGAACACCCACTTTTTCTATTACTTCGCGGCGGACAATAAGACAGGCGGCCGAAAGAACCTCCGCCTCCGTCGGCTTATTCGCATTTTCATCGATTTTTCTTGAGCCGCCAAATAATTTTTGAAAAATCGGATTCAGAGGGAAAAAGTGCGAGGCCAGACAATAGCGAAATTCACCCCCCATGGTCGGAAACGGCTTCAGCCCTCTTTCGACAATACCGTGCGCATTTTTCAGTTTCGGGCCGGCCGCTCCCGCCAGAGGCTGCTCATCCATAAATTGAACCAAACCCTTAAGCGAGCCTTCGGGAATAATCGTATCGGTATTCAGCAATAGATAATATTCCCCTTTGGCCCGGTTCAATATCTGATTGTTGGCCCGGGCGAAACCGACGTTGGTTTTATTGATAATTAATTTAACCGAGGGAAATTCCCGTTGCACCATTGCCACGGAATCATCGGATGAGTTATTGTCCACCATCCAGACTTCGTGGTCGATCGCCTCAATCTCCTTAAAAAGGGTCCGCAGACAGTCGCGCGTCAAATCGGCGGTGTTCCAACTGACTATGACAACAATCAGTTTCGGCATGGCTCACGGGAGGTTTGAAGTTAGCCACTCGTTGGTCATATCAAAAAGGCACCGCGTCGATTCGGGCGTCGAAAAAGTGTGATTTGCTTTCGGGATCCGGGCGACTTTGAATAGATGAGCCGATTCGGTAAAATGCCGCAAGACTTTTTTGGCGAAGACACTATCAAAATCATAGGTGGCTCGATCCAATTCCGGCATGATGAAAACTATTTTCTTCCCCGATTTCATCAGGGCCTCGAACGATTCGTAAAATACGCGATTGAACAATTCCCCCTTATTCTCCTCACCGCTCTCCGGATCGCCGGTCTTGTCCGCGCCATTGAACGCTTCCGACTTTTTAAGACGTGCCGCCAGTTTCACTTTGAGGGATGTAAAAAGACTTCGGTAAGACGTCTTCCCCGAAAAGAATCTTCCCCACGCCGAAGGACTCAACAACCGCTTGAGATATCCGGCGACCAGAATATCGGCGTGAAAGGGATGCATCGTGGAGAGCTCATACTCCGGCGATGTGACCGTCACCGGGCCGGCAATGAAGACAACCCCATCGACCTCATCGGCGGCGGCCGCGGCAATGATGGCGGTCAAGGCGCCGCCGCATAAACCGCAGAAAAATATTTTTCTCGGATTGAATCGGTTCTTCAGATATTGCAGAAAAACAAGCGCGTCATCTTTGAATAGTCCTGTTTGCACGGCGTCATATGAATCGATAGCCCGCCCGATAGGAATTTCCCCGTGGCTGTAACCAACGCGGGAAGTGTCCAGTCGCACCACGGTAAATCCGTTCTTCTGCATATCCCGCGCCTGACGTACAAACAGCCGGGAATGGCAAACCCGATAATGAAGCCCGATATTGAACATCAGCACCAAAGCGCCGTTCGGCTTCTCGGGGTGATGAATCACCCCATGCATCATTTCGCCGTTACTATTCTTAAGACTGAATATTTCTTCCGAAAAAGCCATTTTTATCCAGGAAGTTTATGGTTTCGCCGAAAAGCAGGGGTGGGGCCGGCCGCCAGGTTTCGGTTTTTTCCCACTCGAATTCACGCGGCACCGCTTTAATTTCCGCTTTGGAAAGGGCCGCCCGAAGCGTCTCCAGTTCCGGCCGAATACGTTCGGGATTCGCCGCAATCTGCATTATCAGGGTCTCGCCGGAGTAAGCCATCGTCTTCCCCTTGAGGGTGGCGGCCGCGGCCTTATCATAGAATCCGCCGGCGATATTGTACCCCTCCACCGTGATTACTTTCCCGTCCCTCATATCCTGAATCAACTCATCACGATTGCGGATAACTTTTCCCTCAATCAGCATTTGACTGGCGAGATTCATTCGAAGAAAATCATAGAAATATTTGGTGGTGTCGATTATCGGTTCCCAGAGAACCAGCAGATCCGGATGTAAATTCTCAGCCGTTAAGGCCGCCAGCGTTCCTCCCCAGCGCAAACCCAGAAGAGCTGTTTTCTGAAGAGCATGACGGTTTTTGAAATCATTGAAAACTGACTCGATATCTGACAGTCGGTCTTCAAATAAGGCTTCTTCGAAATTCCCCTCGCTGTCGCCGTCGCCGAAATAATCGAAACATAAAGCCGCCAGACCCTTCGCCGCCAACGCCCTGGCCAATGAAACATATATCCGCAGGGTTCTTATTTTTTCCTCGGCAAAGGGCGAACAAAGAACTACTCCGGCCTTGATATCGCCGGCTGGAAGATACTCGGCCCGAAAGAGATTTTTCCCATCGCGATTATAAAAGCCATGTTTTTCGATAATCGACAGGTTCGGAGAATTAATATTTGCCCAGTTAATATTCATCGCAATTTAAAAAAATACCTTAAATAAATCATAGGTGGTTCACGCCTCAATTATCGTCATTTCAAGGGATTAGGTTAGGCGCGCTGTTTAAAATCACTCCAGAATCGGTTGCAGGGTTTTGGCCATGACTGCATAGCCGTTTTCGTTAGGATGAATGGCATCACGCGCCAGCGAATCTGGAAGAAAACCATTCTTATCGGCCAGTGCCCCATAGTAATCAACTACCTGCAATTTCTGAGCCGCCGCAAACGCTTCGATTCTCTTATTGAAGTCTCTGACCTGGGCGGCAATGCTGTAATCGGAATATTCTTCCGCCCCCCGCGTGGCCGGAAGCACGGTCGCCAGCAGGGGTTGAATATTATGACGCGCCGCTTCCATCGCCATTATTTCATATTCGGACCACATCGCCTGCAGATTGGCTTTGGGATTGAAATTTCCAGAGCAAAATTTTATGACTGCTTTGCCCGGCGCCAGATTCAGCACATCGGATGAAAACCGTGCCAATAATTGTACATCCGATTGAGAACCGACCCCGCGATTGATTATCCCTTTTCCGGGAAAATATTTCTCCGCATCGAGTCCTTTTGTTATCGACGCTCCGAAAAGAACCGTCATTTTTTTTCTCTGCTCGGCGGTCGTTACTTCCAGCAGGCGCCGGTTTTCATTCTCATAGACCGCGATGCCCGCAAAATCGGCCTTGAGTGCTTCATATTTGGCCTTGAGATCGGCATGATAACGCTGGTACTGACGGATTTCGCCGCGAAGTTTCAGAGCCTTGTAGATGAAATAAGCCCCGATAATATTCCCGGCCAAAGATAAAATCAGAATTATAATTATTATGGTCCTCATACTATGACTCCATTACGACAATCATTCTTTCTTCACGGGCAAATATTTTAAAATCGTCTCGGTGGCCCGGGTTATTCGCTCGTATCCGGCCGGGTTCAATAATATTTGACCGGCCGCATATTCTTTCGCCAGGTACCCGCCGGAATCGGTGACCGCCCCTGCAAAATCGGCCAGCGCTATATTCTTGTCGCGGCAATAAGAGACAAGCCGGCGATTGTAAAGATTCAAACTATCTTGAACGCTGTACGGCACTTCTATTTCGGATTCGAAATCCTTCCCCACCGGTACCACCGTGGTCAGAATCGGAATTATGCCGTTGGCCCGAGCCATATCGGCCAGCGATTGGATAAAATCCTCCAAATCCGCAAGTTTGTTCTCCGGACGGAAATTGTATGAACTGAATTCAATAACGACCGCGGCCGGTTTTAAATCGATCACATCCGAGCGGAACCTTAAAAGATAACCGGCCAGTCTCTGACCTACTATGCCCCGATTGATAGCGTCATAATTTGAAAAATATTTTCTCAAATCCCACCCGTGCGTGATCTGCGAGCCGATAAATACGACGCGATTTGAGGGAACCGGCCGGCCCATAAGTCGCATATTGTCCGCTTCATAGGTTTCACGGCCGGAAAAATCGTCAACCACATTGGTATATTTATCAAGGAAATAATTCACATGCCGGCGATAATCAAGAGCTTTATATGCCACATAAATTATGAATAGATTTCCGATCAAGGATAGGATGAGAATATTTTTCCATTTTTTTTCCATAAATACTCATTTTCCCAATAATCCGAATAACCATATTTGTGGCTGGGTCCCGGACTAAAGCCAAATACAAAATCCTATCTTTATACGCAAATATTGATTAATTAAAAGAAAAATCGGCAGGGTCTGTCAAGATAATAAAACTCTGAGGGACAACGACCTTAATGGCAAAACGGATTCGGCCCTTCATGATAGACGGCCAGAATGACATAACTCACATCCAATATATTGATCACTCCCGAACCATCGGCGTCGGCCGCAGTCATTGGATACGGGACTCCCCCTTCTTTATACAAAAATGAGATAACATAGGCCACATCTTTGATATTAACATATCCATCGGCGTTGGCATCGCCGGGGATATAAGGACAATTCAGGGTATCACCGGCGGTCAACAGCGGGGAATTGGAGAGAACCGAATAATTTCCCCCCGCATCATAGGCTTTCATCGCAAAATAGAAACTGGCGCCATAGACTAATCCGGTTACTATCATCGAATCCCTCAAGCCTGCCAAAGACGGGTGCGGTTCGCCCAGAAGCTTGACCGCGTTTCGCCATTCCGCTTCCGTGTCAAGCGGACCCGCATAATAAGATTGATACCGAATGTCATATCCGGACGCCTGTCCGGTATACCCATTGTCACCGGGAGCGGTCCACCGTAGCAAGACTTCT
>CALMKK010000349.1 GCA_937867135.1 uncultured candidate division Zixibacteria bacterium | reverse complement strand
CACCCTTCTGAGCCAGAATTCCTTTCTGGTAGGGATGCTTTATTTCTTTCATTTCGGTCACCAGATCGGCCTGATCGATCAGCCATTTGACAGCACCCCGGCCGGTGATAACCAGATGCAGTTTCTCCGGCTTTTTCTTTATTACTTCTTCCAACTCCTCACGGGTAATCAGCCCCAGCGAAACGGCAACATTGAGTTCGTCAAGAATCATCAGGTTATATTTCTGAGAAGCCATTTTCTCAAGGGCGGTTTCAAACGCCTTGCGGGCGGCGGCGCGATGAATTTCAATTGACTTTTGATCATCGATTATGCCGACAAACCCCTCCCCCATCACATTCAGTTCCACGTTAGGAGCCAGCCTCTTGATTCCATCCAGTTCGCCGTATTTCCAGCTGCCTTTGATAAACTGGATGATGCAGACCTTCCAGTCGTATCCCACGGCGCGGACCGTCATCCCGAGCGCGGCGGTGGTTTTCCCCTTGCCGTCGCCGGTGTAAACGACCAAAAGCCCTTTTTCTTTCTTATTTTCTTCCGTCATTTTAATTCTTCCGATAATTGTTTCATGACATAATAAGTCTATTTTAACCGCGCGGCAAGGATTTCAATCGGATGAACCACCTTGAATTTATTCCCCATTTCGGCACGGATTTTCATCTGACACGCCGGGCAGGAGGTTGCCAGGTATTCGGCGTCGATCTCGGTGTAATCGTCTTTTTTCCTGGAAAACATCCGCTTTGATTCCTGAAAATGGAAGTATCCGTATGAGCCGGCCTGAGCGCAACATCGATCCGGGTAAAGCGGCGTCAGGATTTCAATATTATTCAGCCGGCGCAGGAGCTTCTGAGGCTCTTTATGCAGACCGGCGGCCCGAAGATGACAGGGGTTATGATAGGTTACGCGTGTCATGCGGTCGGATGCGAAGATCGCAAAAGCGGGATTGATTTTTAGAATATACTGGCTGATATCGAAGCACTTTTCGGCCAGTTCTTCGGCTTTGCGGCGGTACGGATTATTGTCCTCAAAAAGCCCTTTATATTCTTTCAATCGAAGTAAGCAAGAGGCGCACCCGGTGATGACCGCCCCGAAATTATTCAGTCGATCCAGATTGAATTTTGCTTTTGCGATCAAATTATCCCGATGACCATAAACTTCATAGGGCAATCCGCAACATTTTTGTTCCGGCATTACAACCTTGACACCGAGACGGTCAAAGACTTTGAAAAGAGCCTCGCCGACATTTGACGCCAGCAAATTGTCGGCGCATCCGTGGAAAAAGGCTACCTCACCTTCATCGGCGATTCGCTCCGGAAATCTCCGGCGAAGATTTTTCGGGGCGATTTTGGGAAAAACGGCGGTGCGGTCGAGACCGGTTAACGGCTTGCCGACGGTCGCCATCAATCCTTTGCCGATGGAACCGGACATAAGCGGCTCCGCCATACGGCCCAATTTTAAAGAGAGGCTGAATATTCCTTCGCTATCGGCGAAACGGGTAGCGGCCCCGGACACAAACGACGGCTTTATTGATCGAAATTTGATTATTTCCGAAGCAATATCTACCCCGGCCGGACAGACGGTGGCGCAGTTCTTGCAATTAAGACAATATGATAAATAGCCGTCAAGATTCTTTCTGCTTGCCCCGGATTGATTTATCATCCGCAACCAGCCCCGAGGCGAAAAATCTTCGCGGCGAAATATATCATAAGCCGGGCAGTAGCCGTTACATTTACCGCAGGCGGCGCAATACGATTTAATCTTTTCATAATCAATCTGGGTCGTGAACGGCAGATCGCTGATAACAACCCCGGGCGCGAACCGATGACCTGGGTCCAGGAAATCTTTTATGCGGCAGAAAATGCCGTAAATTTCATCGCCGTACAATTTCCGCACCAACGCCGCCCGCAGACGGCCGTCGGCATGCTCGGCCGTAGTCGAACCGCCGAGGGCGATGACCCGATCGTACACCTCATAATATATTTTTTCCGCCAATTGTTTGTCCGAAGGGTCATTGAGATCAAAGAGCGGACGAACATGCAGATTGCCATCCCCGATATGCCCGAAAATGCCATAAGTCAGATGATGCGATTCGAATAGATTGACGGCATATTCTATGAACGATGGAATCTCTTCCGGAGGGATGGAGATATCTTCAATCAGCGCCAGCGGCCGCTTTTTGGGATGGTGGCGATAGAGAGTGGGAACAATCGCTTTGCGGGCTTTCCATAGCGCCTCGGCGGCCTCGGTCTGTTCCGCATATTCCGCCGCCGTCACCAGATTCAAGCGGGCGGTTTGGCGGGAGAAATGCTCTCTTTTTGCGGCTATATCTTCGTCGAATTCCACAATCAACAAAGCCGCCGCTTCTTCGGGAATGTTGAATTTGCCGCGGCCGATTAAATCAAGAGTGGAACTATCCACTATTTCCAACCCCGACGGCCCTAAGGTGAGAATTTCTTTGACCGCCCGGCCGGCTTCCACCAGCGAACGGAAATAAAGGCGTGCCGTAAGTGTTTCCGTGGGAATCGGAAGCAGACGGAGCGTGGCCGCGACGGTTAAGCCCAGCGTACCTTCCGATCCGACCATGAGGGCCGGAAAATTGCGGATTCCCTTTTTTAAATCAGCGGCGACGACCCGAAGATTATATCCCGCGGAATTCTTTTTGAGTTTGGGCCATTTATCCAAAATTAAATCGAGATTTTCTTCGATCAGGTCAAAGGCCTTCTTATACTCCGGATTCTGGCTGTAGAAATCGCTGATTTCGGGTGAATCAAACGGGATTTTTTTGAGATAAACCTGATTACCATCGGGCTTGACTATGACAAGCTCTTCTACAAAATCGGAGGTCAGGCCATATTTGACCGAACGGGGTCCCGAGGAATTATTGGCGATCATCCCGCCGATTTGACAGGAGTCTCCCGATGATGGGTCGGGAGGAAAGAAGAGACCATATTTTTTCAGGGCCATATTAAGCTCATCATAGATTATACCCGGCTCTGTCACGACTCGGCGTCGCGATGAGTCGATCGATACAATTGACCTCATGTTTCCGAAATCTATTATGGTTCCAGATCCGATAGCGCCGCCCGATAAACCGGTTCCTCCGCCCCGGGCCGTAATGGAGCCATTTGTTTTGATCGCGGAGCGAATCGTATCCTTAATATCGCTAATTTTGCAGGGTGATATTATAGAAGTCGGCTGGATAGCATAGATGGAGGCATCGGAGGCATATGCCGTCAATGTACCTTGGGCTTTATTATATTTTTCAAACATCAGTGTCAGTCAAACCTATGCCTTATAGGGTCATATCTTTCAATTTTTGCATATATGTTACGCCTTAAGTCTTAATATACCCAAAATTCTTTTTTGAACAAATCATTATGTAAGGCAAAAGAATACCCGCAATATGGGATGGTGATTTTGTGAAAAAAGTAACAATATTTTGTTGACAACGGGAATGTTTTTATCTATAATTTAAATAGAAGACTGAGAATGTCATTTTTAATCAGTTTGGGCCTGCCATGGAGACCTGAACCAGACTGAGGTGTGAAATGCAGTTCACTCGAGCGGAAGAATACGGGATAATAGGGGTAATCTATCTCGCCGAGCAAGACCGGGATCGGGTGGTTCCTCTTTCGGAAATCGCCCAGGCTCAGGATGTCCCGGAGAAGTTTCTCGCCAAAATTTTCCAAAACCTGACGAAATCGGGCATGGTTCGCTCTCATCGCGGGGTTAAAGGCGGCTTCACCTTCGCCAGGAAACCCGAAGATGTCAGCATTCGCGAAATTGTCGAAATCATTCAGGGTCCTTATCATCTAATCCGATGCCTGCATGAGGTTGATTGCTGTGAAAAATATAAGGAATGCCCAATTCGTCTGGTTCTTGAAGAAGCGGAAGAGAAACTGCTGGAAGTGTTTAACAAGTACAATGTCGGCCAAATGATTGAGTGGAGAAAATCGCACACCCATTCCTGAGCGGGTTTGACTCTCCAAAAAGTGGTTTACTTGACACGGAACTGTTAGTATATTGTCGTCTTGATTTTTTGGAATTGAGGAGAAGAAATGCCTGTCAAGTCAGACCGCTGGATTAAAGAAATGTCGCTCAAACATGAGATGATCAAGCCGTTTTCCGCCAAGCAAATCAAGAAGGGTATCAGCTATGGCCTCTCTTCTTACGGCTATGATATTCGTGTGGCCGACGAATTCAAAATATTTACCGATGTCAATTCCGATATCATCGACCCCAAGAATTTTTCCACCGGCTCCTTTGTGGATGTCCGCGCCAGGTCGATCTTGGTTCCGCCCAATTCCTTTGCTCTGGCCCGTTCGGTCGAGTACTTTAAGATTCCTCGCGAAGTCATTACCATCTGCCTCGGCAAATCGACCTATGCCCGCTGCGGCATAATTGTCAATGTGACCCCGTTTGAACCGGAATGGGAGGGCCACGCCACTCTGGAAATATCGAATACCACCCCATTGCCCGCCAAAATTTACGCCAATGAAGGCATTGCCCAGATTATTTTCCTCGGCGCCGATGAAATTTGCATGGTTTCCTATAAGGACAAGAAGGGAAAATACCAGGGACAGCGCCATATCACTCTGCCCAAAACACTATAAGCGGCATAAATCAAGAAAATTCAATGAGATATAAAAACTGGAGATAGATGTTATGTCAAACAAGACAGAATTGTCCACGAAAAAGGCGGCGGCCGCGGCCAAAGCGGCCAAGAAAAGAAGTATGATAACGATCGACGGTAATTCGGCCGCCGCGTACGTTGCTCATGCCTTAAGCGAAGTAATTGCCATATATCCCATCACGCCATCATCCAATATGGGGGAAATCGCCGACGCCAAATCGGCCGAGCGCGAAACCAATATCTGGGGAACCATTCCCAATGTGGTCGAGATGCAGTCCGAGGGCGGCGCCTCGGGGGCGGTTCACGGTGCGACGACGGCCGGAGCCCTGACGACCACTTTCACGGCTTCCCAGGGTCTGCTTTTGATGATTCCCAATATGTTCAAAATCGCCGGAGAATTGGCTCCCACGGTTTTTCATATTTCGGCCCGTAGTGTCGCCACTCATGCTCTGTCCATATTCGGCGACCATTCCGACGTGATGGCGGCCCGCTCCACCGGTTTCGGGATGCTGATTTCCGGATCGGTGCAGGAAGT
>CALMKK010000348.1 GCA_937867135.1 uncultured candidate division Zixibacteria bacterium | reverse complement strand
GATAAAGGCGTGATAATGCAGAATTCCAATCTGGAATATCTGAATTCGCAGTTGGCGGAGATAAAAATGGCGCTTCTATCCGAGGCCGTCAAGGATGCCCGCAAACGGGCGGAGGAAATCGCCAAAAATTCCGGCGCCGCGCTGGGCGCGGTGACATCGCTGAAAGCCGGAGTGTTCCAGATCAACGAGCCGTATTCCAATGAAGTCAGCGATTACGGTATGTACAACACGCAGACCAAAACCAAAGATATTACCGTGACCGTCCGCGCCTCATTTATTATAAAATAATCGGGGATGGAATTTATTTGATGCAAAAGGAGATTGAAATGCCGAACCGGCAACTGGCGAGCTGCCCGACCTATTTAATTCTATTCATTTCGGCCGCGATCCTGTTCTCCGGTTGCGGCAAAGAGAAGAGGAGCGAAACCCCCGCGGCAACGCTAAGTCCGACCGTAGAAATAAAAAATCACCAAATAAAAAAAAGCGGGGATAATTTTAAATTGCAGGTCGAATATCTGTCGGTGGGGAGCAAATTTGTCGATACGACCGTCAAAAATTTCGCCGAGAATGAAATAAGCGGGTTTCGCCAAATGATCGGGACCGAACGGTTGTCCCATAATTGGATCAATGAATTGACCATGAAATATGAGCCGATTTTCCGGCCGGACAGCCTTCTTGGTATCAAATTCGAAATTTATACTTTCACCGGCGGGGCGCACGGCAATACTCGGATTGTGACGCTGAATTTCGATTTGAAAAGTAACCGCCGTTTGGCGCTGAGCGATTTATTCGCGATCGGGACGACTTTTCTGGATACACTGTCGGCGATTTCCAAAGGAATATTGAAACTGCAATTGGGTGAATATGGGCAGGATGACTGGATTGCCAAAGGGGCCGGCCCCGAACCGGAAAATTTTCAGAGATTTTTGATCGGGCGCGACAGTCTGGTTTTCTTTTTCGAGCAGTACACGGTCGCCCCCTATGCCGCCGGGGTGCAGAGGGTTAGCATACAGTTGCAGAGGCTTTCCGAATTACTCAATCCCGAATTTGAAAAAAATTAACGGAAATAGGCGGGTTAGCCTTTGTTTAACGGCCGCCTGAATTTATTTCAACAAAATCATCTTCTTTGAATCTGTAAACACCCCGGCCGTGATTTTATAAAAGTACATCCCGCTCGCCATTTGCCGTCCGGCATTATTACTTCCATCCCAGACAAGCGAATAGCGGCCCGCAGGCTTGGCCCTGATTGAATAGGTTCGTACGGTCTGACCGAGAATATTATAAATCCTCAAAGTGACATCGCTTCTAACCGGCAGATCATAAGTGATTTCGGTTTGGGGATTGAAAGGATTCGGGTAATTTTGGTGGAGCTTAAAGACATAAGGTAAATTGACGTCATCAGGAACATCGGTCGGGAGAGGCGTGGTGGCCGTGTCGACGGATTGAGAAGACACCGATCCGGTAACACCCATGAATGACCAGCCGAAATCGAAGGCCGCGACACCGATATAATAAAATTTGCCCGGCAACAGGTTTTTGGCGAAGTATTCATACTCATAGTATTTAAATCTTCCTTCTGGAGTCAATTCCTCCGGGTAATAAAGTCGGGCGGAATCTATATTGAGAGTGGTGGGCGGGATCTGATCAGGGTATAGCTTGTGAATTAGATTGGTATCGGATAAATTGGAATTATTCCAGGCATATTTGACGAAATAGAACTGCTCCCCATTAAGAACCAGAGGGTTGTCCTTATCATAATTAAGCGGATTGAAATCGCCGCCGTATAGCACGCGGAGGGAATCAATGGTAAATGGAAAATCTTTCAACTCATAAACTCCCTTTGGCTCATTATATATATATTTATTGTAATCTTCTTTATCATAGATGGCGATAATTACAAAGGTACTTGCTCTTGCTTCCTCGGAAATTCCCACATAATATCCTTCGAAATCGTTTATGCGGGAAAAAATATCCCGCCCGGTTTCTGATTCGTATCCATTGAAACAAAGGCGGATTTTCCCGTCCTCGGTATGGCTGATTCTCGGTGACGCTTTGACATAGGGAGCAGGCGGGGCCGGGACAGCCTTATAGTCGGGGATACCGTCGCCTTCATAATAAATTGTATCTTGAGCGCCGGATGAGTCCGGAGTGCAGAGGGAATATTTTCCGGCATAAGCGTCGCCATCGGTATCATATCCGGGAACATCGTAAATCCATGACGCCCAGGCCGCATTGTGCCCAATATTGCTGAAATTCAGATAATTATAATAAGGCTCGGGATTGGCGGCCGAAAATAGGCTTTGAAAGGCATTACAATCAGTATGGAAGTCCGCACCCGCAATATAAGCCATGCTGAAAGGAAGTGACTCGCCCGGTTCAATATCTAATGGCCCAAATGAAAGAAGATAGCGGGTATCATAACCATTAGCCAAATCGACGGCATTGGCAGGTGGAGCAAGCCACCCCTCCGAGGAATGATCTATAGTCGTGAATAGCTGGTCGTAATCGAATTCCCCATTGCCCATTATGTAGTATTTATTTCGGTCTCCGGTGGGTGTCCCCAGATGTCCGCCAAAATCGCGGAATGGCTTTTCCGGCGTTCCGGCCATACGGGGGCCGAAATCAAGGGAAGCATTCCCGTTTGAAAGCCACCAGTTGAAGGAAATATTCATTGTGTCGGACGGAACGTGAAGAGTTCTCAGGCCGGTTACCGATGTATAATCAAAACCCTGGGGACAGGGCGCAGGAATGCTGTAAGCATCTCGTCCGTCATTATCCGCAATCCAGGCCAGATTGATAGTATCTTGAAAATTGCATCCGCGATGCGAAGGAACCGCTTTTTTGAATCCGCAAATGTCGTCCGCCGCTTCTTCCGGACTCCCCCCCACCGGCCCGACATCGCCGTCAACCATAAAGCCGGTGTAGACCTGATGGAGCCGGCTGTTTCCGATATTTTTGATGGAATAGTCGAATATAACAAAATCACCCGCGCACCCGTTGCTCCAGGCATAACTCCTTTGGGTAATTTTAATTTTCAAAGGAATATGAGGACGGCCGTCGTAAATATCATTTGCAACGTAGGCGGGATGGGTCACGGTATCGGTATACGTTGCTATAAAATCCTGTTCGGAGACGGCCTTGATATCATAGGTGTCGTAAGTGGAATGACGTTCCAGCGTATCTATGGGGTCCGACGCCGGCCACATCTCGCGAGTCAGATTCCATCCGTCGGCGGCCACCGATACCAGCGTATCCTCGCCGATAATCGCGCCGACCCAGAGCATGCCGGCATAGAGATAATTGCTCCGACCGGGATAGGGATATTGGCACGATGGGGCGGTTTGGCCTGTCAGAGGATCGATAGTACTGCTCAGATAGCCGGTTCCGAATGTCCCCTTGCTGGTGATGGTTAAGCCGATCTTACCGACATTATGAACACCCAGTTGCACATTGGGAACATCAAGTGCCGATTTTGCACGATTGTAATTAATTTTGGATTCGTCGATTGCAGGACGGCTTTTAGCCGACCCATAACCCGCGCCGATTAGGGTAACCCCCAACATAAACGGTATTAATTTAACCCATAGCGGTTTAAAATGTCTTTGGTAATACATGCCTTATCCTCCCGAAGAATGGGATCAATAGTTACCGATAATTGACTTTTATAATATAATATAAAATTGCGTACTGTCAAGAGTTATGATGCCCGGACAAAAAATGCCGTACATTCGATATCTGCATGATACTGGCATGATTCTTCGCAAGGAAGTTAAGCGCCGGGGATATGATTATTGAACTATGAAATGTTCCGGAGCCAGCGGCTTTTCCAGAAGAAATAGCAGGTGCGGTCGCACCCTTCGCCGTCGAAAACATCGCGGCCGTCGCAGGTGATATTTTCCAGCAGATAAGCATCTTTGATTTTGACCATTTTCCAGAGCCGTTCATCGAAAATGGTCCGGACTTTTTTCAGCACCCGGGCCTCCTGTCCGCAGTACTTTCTCATCCCGAGCATGAACTGAAGTCCCTCGCAACGGCCGTTG
>CALMKK010000347.1 GCA_937867135.1 uncultured candidate division Zixibacteria bacterium | reverse complement strand
GCGGAGAATTCGATTCAGACCTCGCGGGCCAATTTGGCGTATGTGATCGGGGTCGATGTGAATTCCAATGTGGAGTTTTCCAGTGATTTCAAACCGCGGGAATTTACGGATACGGAGGAAGCGTCGCTCAAGTACGCGATGCAAAACCAGCCGGCCCTGTTGGCCTCCGAGCGGAATCTTCAGGCCGCCAAATATGATTTGCGGTCGACGCGGGGACAATATTTCCCCACTCTGACTTTTTCGGTCGGTCGGAGCTGGTCGGCGGGAACCTGGTCGCAGGTGAATGATTTTCGCAATGCGGATGCGCAATGGAGCCTTCGAACATCGTTGAATTTCAGTATCTTCAATAATTTTCAGCGGGAGGCCTCGATGGCCCGCTCCAAGGCCAATCTCAATAATGCCAAGGCCGATTATTACTACGCCCAGAACAATGTGGCCTATCAGGTAAAGAAGGCCTATCTGGAAATTACCCGATCACAGGAGGCCCTGAAACTGGCGCAGGATAACGAAGCGGCGGCCACCGAAGATCTCGCCCTGGTGCAGGAGAAATATAATCTCGGTGCGGCGACAATTCTGGAAATGCTCGATGCGCAGGTCAATCTGATAACCGCCCAGAACAATAAAATTCAATCGGAATTTGACTACAACCTGGCAGTGGCAAAATTGGAAAATGCCATGGGTTTAAAATAACAGCTGTTTGAGAGGGAAACGAGGATGATATTATGAAAATGAAAAAGAAAACGCTGTTTATTGCGGGCGGAATATTGGTCTTGGTCATAATTATAGTGGCCAACCTGATCGGGAGCCGCAAAAAAACCACATCGGTACAAGCCGAAGCGGTGGGACGGAAGGATATTGTCGAGGAGGTCTCCGCCTCGGGATACATTCAACCGAAGACCCGTGTGAATATTACGTCGGAAGTGAATGCCAAGATCATCGCAGTTCCGGTGAAAGAAGGCGACAATGTCTCCCGCGGACAGATTTTGATACAGCTTGATACGGTGCAACTGCAGAAGGACATGGAACAGGCCCGTTTTTCATATAATGAGACGGAGGCTCGTACCGAAGCGATGAAATCCTCCTTTCAACAAGCCGATGAGGAATTTAATCGTCAGAAGCAGTTGTATGACAAAAAGCTGACGTCGGAAACGGAATTTAAGAACGCCGAATATGCTTTTTTAAACAGCAAATACAGCTATGAGGCCATGACGAGTCAAACCAATCAGGCCAGAGCCATCTATGAGAAATCGATGGATAATTTGTCCAAAACGAACATTCGCGCGCCGATGGACGGGGTGGTGACATTTGTGGACGCCGAAGCGGGTGAAGTGGCCCAGGCGCAGACATCGTTCACCCAGGGGAAGACGCTCATGACCATCTCCAATCTGGCCGCTTTCGAGGCGGAAGTCAATGTCGATGAGACGGAAATTATCAGAATAAAGAAAGGGCAACCGGCTAAAATCGAGATTGACGCTTTTCCGGATTCATCCTTTGCCGGCGAGGTGGTGGAAATTGGGAACACCGCGGTCCAATCCAATCTGGGGAGTACCGATCAATCGACCAATTTCAAGGTCAAGGTCCTGTTCAAAGAAGAGAATGCCAACGTGCGGCCGGGAATGTCGGCCACGGTCGATATAACTACCAATTCCAGGAATAAAGTGCTGACGGTTCCTTACGGTGCCATAGTGATGCGTTCGCCGGATTCAATCTCCAATGCGCCCGCGCCCCAAGAGGGTCTGCAGGCCGCATCGAACACGACTTCGGACAGTATGAAAGAAGCAACCGATAGCCAAAAGGACAAGGAAATAAAAGGTGTTTTTCTTGCTAAAGACGGCAAAGCGGTGTTTACCCCGATTGAGACCGGCATCGCCGATCAAAAGAATATTGAAATAATTTCCGGGTTATCCGAAAATGACACCGTTATCACGGGGCCGTTCAAAACCCTGCGAACTATTAAGAACAACGATGATATAAAGGTAGAGAAACAATTTAAAGCGGAAGCGATGAAAAACTAATGTCTCTGATAGAAACCAAAAACATCTGGAAGACTTATGAAATGGGGCAAGTGGTGGTCCATGCGCTTTGTGATGTCTCTCTATCCATTGAAAAGGGGGATTACGTGGCCATCATGGGGCCGTCGGGATCGGGAAAATCAACGCTCATGAATTTAATCGGATGCCTGGATACTCCGACGAAGGGGGAGTATTATTTCAAAGGAAAACTGGTCAGTGCCATGGACGATGACGAACTGGCGGTGATCCGGAACAAAGAGATCGGGTTTGTCTTCCAGACATTCAATTTAATGCCGCGCGCCACGGCATTGCATAATGTGGAATTGCCGCTCATTTATAACGGGACGCCGAAACAGGTGCGGGAAGAGCGATCCAAACGGGCGCTGGCAATAGTGGATCTTTCCGAGCGGATGATGCACAAGCCGAACGAACTATCGGGCGGCCAAAGGCAGCGGGTGGCTATTGCGCGGGCGCTGGTAAACGAACCGGCTTTGATTCTCGCCGACGAACCGACGGGAAATCTCGATTCCAAAACCGGCCTGGAAATTATGCAATTATTTTCCCGTCTGCACAAAGAAGGGAATACGATTGTCATTGTCACGCATGAGAGAGAAGTGGCCCTTTATGCCGACCGGATTCTGCATATTCGGGACGGGAAAATCGACCGCGATGAAAAAGTGACGACCGAAGAAAAGGTCAACAACCATACCAATATATGATTATTTGGGAAATATTTAAAATGGCGATCAACGCCCTCAGGATAAATAAACTGAGGACCAGTCTGACGCTATTGGGGATTATTATCGGGGTATCCTCGGTGATTACGATCGTGTCGGCGCTGGAGGGGCTATCGCAATCGATCGAAGGGGAACTGGCGGTGCTGGGCCCGACAACTTTCATAGTGGATCGGTTCGGCCTGATAACGGGGCATGACGCCTTTATGGAAGCCCTGAAAAGGAAACCGTTGAAATATGAGTATGTCAAGGCCATTGAAGACGGTTGCACCGATTGCGAGAAAGTAGCCGCCATGACATATGATGAGGGCGAGGTCAAAAACGGCAATCGAAAATTGAAACATGTTTTTATCGGGGGGGCAACGGCCAATATCATTAATATTGTCGATATGCAGGTGGACCAGGGAAGGTTTTATTATCCGGAGGAGGATCAGACTCGCAATCGGGTAGCTTTCATTGGACCGACCATTGCCGAAGAGCTGTATCCGGGCCTTGATCCGATCGGCAAGGAATTGAAAGTAAATAATATAAAGTATCAAATAATCGGCATTGCCAAGAAAAAGGGTTCTTCTTTCAATGAGAATCATGATAAAATAGTCTATGTGCCTTATTTTTCATATAAACGCGATTTTGGCGGTCAGCGCGATAATGTTGAAATTTACGTCAAGGCGGTTTCGCTGGATCGGATGAATGAAGCAATGGATGAGACCAGAGTCATCCTGAGAGGCATCCGCAAAGTCCCGTATAAAAAGGACGATGATTTCGGGATTTTCACGGCCGAGGCGATTATGGCGATTATCAATGATGTCACCAAATATATCCGCTTCGGGTTGGTGGGAATCTCCTCTATCGCCTTGGTGGTCGGGGGGATTATCATCATGAACATCATGATGGTGTCGGTGACGGAGAGAACCAGAGAAATCGGAATAAGAAAATCGATCGGGGCGAAACGAAAAAATATCCTTATGCAGTTTCTTTTTGAATCGCTAGTACTGTCTCTGACGGGAGGTATAATCGGAATTGCGATCGGGGTAGTTCTGGGGGATGTCCTGATTCATCTGATTAAGATGAATATGACGCCATCGGTATTTGCCATTGTAACCGGCCTGATAATCTCATCGGGAGTTGGATTGTTTTTCGGTATCTACCCGGCCATGAAAGCGGCCCGGTTGCAGCCGGTGAAAGCTTTAAGCTTCGAATAAGGATTGTCTATGAATTCGGTCGAAATGAAGGAAGGGATTCTGATGGCGATGAATTCCCTTCTATCCAATAAATTCCGATCCGGTTTAACGATATTGGGGGTTCTAATCGGGGTCTGGTCGGTGATTGCCATGACATCCCTCATCCGGGGACTCGATAATGCGGTTCAGAGTTCGATTACCGATTTGGGAAGTAATATTATTTTTGTCGATAAATTCCCGCCCAACACCGACTGGGATGAGCTGACCGATGAAGAGAGAAATCGCAAAGATATCACGGTCTTTGAAGCCGATGCCATCAGCGAAGCATGCCCGAGTGTATCCGCCGTTTCGCCGGAGAATCATTATTATCCGCCGGGAGGAAATACGGTCAAGTACCAGGGCAAAAAGGCCAATCGGCCGATGCTGATTGGAGTGGTTCCGGATTATCTGAAGGTCCGCAGCAGTACGGTGGAATCGGGGCGGTTTTTCACGAAATTCGACAACGATAACCGGATGATGCTCTGTTTGATCGGCTCCGACGTCAAAGAGGCGCTTTTTCCCGGCGATGATCCCATCGATAAGCAAATTCGAATCAATAACGAGAGATTCACCATTATCGGGACCTTCACGAAAATCAAATCCCTGTTCGGGGATAATGATAATAATAATGTCTATATTCCTCTTGATACTTATAGAAAGCTCTATCCGTGGGATAGCGCCTTGACTCTGGCGGTGAGCGCGACATCGATGCCGCTGGTGGAGCAGGCCAAGGAAGAGATAACGGTCGCTCTTCGAAAAGCCAGAAAAGTGGCTTATAATAAAGACAACAATTTCGCGGTTTTCGGCCAGGAGAATCTGCGCGAAATGGTCGGCAATATCACTAAATACATATATATCGCCATGATCGTGATATCATCGGTCGGCCTGATGGTGGGTGGAGTGGGGGTTATGAATATCATGCTGGTTTCGGTAACCGAGCGAACGCGTGAAATCGGGGTGCGCAAAGCGATCGGGGCGCGGCGCAACAATATCCTCTGGCAGTTTTTAATCGAAGCCATGACGCTGTCAGGGACCGGGGGAGTGCTCGGAATCGGGGTAGGACTTTTGACGGCGCTGTTAATCGGGATGCTGACCCCGTTGCCGTTCGGCGTTTCCGGACTTTATGTTTTTCTCGGCTTTATCGTGGCGGTTTCAGTCGGTCTTATCGCCGGTATCTATCCGGCCTATCGCGCGGCCAAGGTTGATCCTATCGAATCTCTTCGTTACGAATAATCGTTTTTTTTAACTATTGCCAATCTTCCGACGTCTATATAGATTGAGAGCCGGAAAGTTAGTTTATGAGTAAAAAGCTGTTTCATATTGTCATCGCAGTGATGCTATACTGTGGTCTGTGGAGCGTATCGGCATACTCCCAGGCCGGCGATGCAGGTAAACGACAGTCGGGTGCGCCGGATTTTCAAATTGACTACGCGCAATTTCAAACTGAACGGCTCGACACCAACCGCATCGAAATTTATTACCGGATCTTCAACACTAATCTCCAATTCGTAAAGAAACCCGACGGTTTTGCCGCCGCCTATGAACTGGCTCTGGTTGTCTACAACAGCAAGGGGAAACAAATCAATGGAATCAGCCGCGACAGAACGATAAATATTCAGGATTATGAAAAGACCGTTTCGGAATTCGATTTCCGAACGAGTCAAATTAATTTCGAACTTCCGGTCGGAAAATATAAACTCGATTGCATTCTGACC
>CALMKK010000346.1 GCA_937867135.1 uncultured candidate division Zixibacteria bacterium | reverse complement strand
GGAATGATCATCCCGAGATGATAAATCATTGATAGCGGCCGAATAAAAAGAATCGATATTTCGGAATTCATTTTTAAAAGTATCGAGTCCCTCGGTGAGGAATTTTTCCGTAAAAATATCGAGTCTATCATAAAAATCACTTTCCAGGCGGAAAGTGAGGGTCGGCTTTTCTTTCATGTAATCAATATAAGTAATTTATTATCGATTAGCATCACGTGGCATAAAAAAGCCGGCCGTAAGGGATGGCCGGCTTATGCCCTGCTAAAGAACAACTTTATCCTTCGGTGTCGATATCTTTGTCTTTTCCCCAATTTTTCAGAGTTTTTTCCACTTTAATCCGGTTCTGGCCGTCCCGGGCCGCTTGATTGCCGGGGTTAAATGATAGAGACGTATTGTACTCTCTGCGGGCATCATCGAACATTCTTAAATTTTCCCAGCAATAACCGATGGCGGCATGCATTTCCGATTTTACCAAGCGATTGTCCGGTGATAATATCAGCCCCTTTTTAAGGGCATCGACGGCCTGAGTAAAATCATGGCGCTTCTGCATGCAAAGTCCGAGATAATAATACGCTTCCCAGTTGCGATTATCAAACTCAATGGCTTTTTCGCAATGTTGCAGGGCCTGTTTATATTTATCCCGGGCATAAAACATCTTGGCTTCTTTTAGATGCTCGGTGGCCGCCGTTATATTGCCCTCGGAGGGCCGGGCATCGGTCTTTCGAATCTCCCCGGTCGTGGCTTCTTTGACTACGACGGTTCCGCCGCCGCATCCGCTGAAAATAACAGGCAGCAGAATCGCGAACAAAATGATGGGGATTTTTTTCATATTTGTCTCCGTGTAATAAAAATTGGCCAGTACATTTTTTATCGGAAATCCCCGGACGGACTTGAAAGAAAGTGTTCAAATTTTGCACACCGGCAATGGCTTGACTTTGCCGCCGGCGAAGGTGTATATTAAAATATGCTTTTGGCCATCGATATCGGGAATTCCAGCACGGCGCTTGGATTGTTTGAAGGAGAGCGGCTGATCAAAACCGGCCGATGTCAGACTGTCAAGGACTCATCCTCCGGAGCAATCGCGAGAGAATTGAGGGAATTTATCGATCAAAATAATTTCCATCCTGAGCAGCTTAGTATGATGGCGGTGGCTTCCGTAGTTCCTCTTTTGACTCCGCTTTACGAATCGGCATCAAATGAACTGAACATAAAGCCGCTGATTATAAGTACCGCTCTGAAAATGCCTTTGAAAATGGGCTATCAGACTCCCGAAACTCTGGGCGTTGACAGGCTGGCCAATGCGGTTGCAGCCTATTCCAAATATGGCGGGCCGATTATGGTCGTAGATTATGGAACGGCTGTCAAATTTGATATTGCCACGGATAATGGGGTCTATCTGGGCGGAGCCATCGCACCGGGGCCGATAACGGCCGGAGCCGCTTTGAGTGAAAAGGCGGCACAGCTTTTTGAAGTCGATATAATCAGGCCGGAAAAAGCCATCGGACGAAATACAATAGAGTGTTTACGAGCCGGCCTTTATTATGGTATGGTGGGAATGGTGGATAATATCATTAAAGTTATTATCGATGAGTGGACGGTTCGTCCCCGTATCATCGCTACCGGAGGATTGGCCGCCAAATTCGCCGGCGAATCCCGGTTCATCGAAATGACGCTCCCCAATCTGACTCTTGATGGGATCAGAATTATTGCCGAGAATCAGCCGGCCATTTAGTTAATATATTGTTGTACAATATATTAGAATAATCAAATTTTTTTTTGAATCTTCTTGACAAAAAAGCGTAAAAGGATATATTAAGCGACCTATTAGCACTCAATCATATTGAGTGCTAATAGAATGATAAGCAAGATATTACCAAATAAGCAGTAACTAATAACATTAGGAGGATTGGATATGGTAGTGAAGCCATTGGCCGACCGCGTGCTGGTCAAGCCGCTTGAGATGGCCGAAGTGAAAAAGGGGGGAATCATTATCCCCGACACCGCCAAAGAGAAACCCCAGGAAGGGGAAATCGTGGAAGTCGGCCCCGGCCGAGTGACTGAGGACGGCAAGAAAGTTCCGATGGAAGTAAGTAAAGGCGATCGGATTCTTTATGGCAAATATTCCGGGAGCGAAGTCTCTATCGATGGTAATGATTATCTTATAATGCGTGAATCCGATATTCTCGCAATTATCAGTAAATAAGAAGGAGCAGCAAATATGGCAAAGATTATAGAATATAGTGCGTCGGCGCGTGAGAAACTAAAAAAGGGTGTGGATAAACTGGCCGACGCCGTAAAGGTAACCCTTGGTCCAAAGGGACGAAATGTCATTCTGGACAAGAAATTCGGCTCCCCGACCGTAACAAAAGATGGTGTGTCGGTCGCCAAGGAAATCGATCTGGAAGATCATTTCGAAAATATGGGGGCTCAGATGGTGAAGGAAGTAGCCTCCAAAACCTCGGATGTGGCCGGCGACGGGACGACCACGGCGACGGTCCTGGCGCAAGCGATTTATCGCGAGGGTATTAAGGCGGTGACATCCGGTATTAACCCGATGGCCATTAAGCGCGGTATCGATGCCGCGGTTGAGAAAATTGTCGGTGAAGTGCGGAAACTATCTCAGCCGGTAGCCGGCGATTTGAGCAAGATTCGCCAGGTCGGGAGCATTTCGGCCAACAACGACAAGTCAATCGGCGACAAGATTGCCGAAGCGATGGACAAAGTAGGAAAAGACGGTGTTATCACGGTTGAAGAATCAAAGACGATTGAGACAACCCTGGAAATAGTCGAAGGGATGCAGTTTGATCGCGGCTATGTTTCGCCGTACTTCGTCACCGACGCCGACAATATGGAGGCGGTTCTTGAAGATACCATGATTCTCATCCACGACAAGAAAATTTCGACCATGAAGGACCTCCTGCCGATTTTGGAGAAGGTGGCCCAGATGGGGCGTCCGCTTCTTATAGTCGCCGAGGATATCGACGGTGAAGCTCTGGCAACACTGGTTGTCAATAAACTGCGCGGCACATTGAAAGTCGGTGCGGTGAAGGCTCCGGGATTCGGAGACAGGCGCAAGGCAATGCTGGAAGATATCGCGGTTCTTACGGGCGGCAAAGTGATCTCGGAAGAGCTGGGATTAAAACTGGAGAATACGGTTGTTTCCGATCTTGGCAAGGCCAAGAAAGTTGTCACGGACAAAGATAATACCACGATCGTTGAAGGCGGCGGCAGCACCAACGATATCAAGGCCCGCATCAATCAGATCCGCAAGCAGATCGAAGATACCACCTCCGATTATGATCGCGAAAAGCTCCAGGAACGTCTGGCGAAACTGGCCGGCGGTGTGGCAGTAATCAATGTCGGAGCGGCGACCGAGACCGAAATGAAAGAGAAAAAGGCGCGGGTCGAGGATGCCTTGCATGCCACCCGGGCGGCGGTCGAAGAGGGCATAGTTCCCGGCGGCGGCGTCGTTTTCCTTCGCGCCCGCAAGGCTCTGGATGAATTGAAAATGACCGAAGAAGAAACGGTCGGTGTCAATATTATCCGTAAGGCCCTGGAAGAGCCGATTCGGCAGATTGCCAATAATGCCGGTGTGGAAGGCTCGATTGTGGTTGATAAAGTCATGAAAGAGAGCGGTGCTTTCGGATATAACGCCGAAACTGATGTCTACGAAGATATGATCAAGGCCGGTGTCATCGACCCGACCAAGGTGGCCCGAACCGCTCTGGAAAATGCCGCTTCAATCAGCGGACTACTTTTAACCACCGAGGCTCTCATTTCGGAAAAACCGGAAGAGAAGAAAGCGGCTCCCGCGATGCCTCCTGGTGGCGGCTACGGCGACATGTATTAATTTTGCAATTACATTGATTCAGATAAA
>CALMKK010000345.1 GCA_937867135.1 uncultured candidate division Zixibacteria bacterium | reverse complement strand
AAGGGAACGGAATTTCTTCTGAAAGGGGCGACCGGTTACAGTGTGGAATTTCAGGTCGATAAGAGCGGCGCGGTGGTTTCGGTGACTTTCAAGCAACCAAACGGTAATTTCACGGCCGTGAGGAAAAAATAGAGTCTTATTGTAATGATGCAATACTGATAATTGTAAGGGCACGGTGCCGCCGTGCCCTTATTTTTATTTGTGCAAATCTCAGGATTTGCGATTATCTGACCTTCATATCAATGGCATCGATCAATCGGGCCATGTTTCTCCCGCTGTTCCATTCTGGCCCGTCCCGGCCTGAGAACCGTCCCCACCCTGCCTTCCTCCGACTCCGCCCGCACCGGGCTGACCGATGGTGAAATCACAACCATTAACGGTTGGAAAGCTCGTCCCACTTTTGAAAATGCAAATGGATATTCCACCCGGTCCACCGTGGCCGCCGCCGGCCAATCCTCCGGTGCCGCCGTGGCCACCGTGGCCGCCAGTGCTGGTACCGCTGTACCCTGATCCGCCGTTTCCGCCGGCTCCGCCGCGCCCGCCATTACCTCCGTTTCCGCCATTACCGCCACTGCCGGCAGTCAAGCGGCAGTACCGGATATTGGGAGAAGAGTCATATAAGAAAACAGCGATCGATGCGCCACCGCCATTGCCACCCACACCCGGAAGGCCGCCGCATCCGCCCCCACCGCCTCCACCGCCTCCAATACATTGCAGAAATGAAAATCCGCCTCCGCCTCCGCCTCCGCCGGAACCGTTATTACCTTCTTGCCCGTCGCCACCTTTACCCGGAGTCCATTCTGCATTTATTATATATCCCAGATTACCAATGCTACCGTTTGCCCCGCCAGTGCCATTGCCACCATTCCCGCCATTGCTTCCGTCTGGTGAAAATATCGATCCCAGGACGCCTCCGACACCTCCCAGCGGCCCGAATCCCTCGCTTCCGTCCGAGCAATCTCCTCCCCATCCTCCCGGCGTGCAAGACCCTCCATACAATCCACCAAAATTTGCGGTTCCCTCGCCGCCCGACGAACCGGTATTACCGTTGCCGCCGGATGCCCCAACTGCGCCATTGCCGCCATCTCCGGCTACCATCCAGCAGGAATCAAAGATGAGATTCTCCCCGCTCGACCAAATCTTCAATGCGATGGAATTGCCCGATGCGGCGACAGAATAATTGGCCGTAATTTTCAATTTCGATATTGTAGTGACACTATCGATGGAAGCGGCCAGGGCGGCCTGGGTCTGAAGTTCAATAACCGAATAGGCTCCCGGTTTCTCGCTCCAGTTGATGGCATCATATCCGCCCCGCACCGAGATTCCGTCCAGAAATATTATATCTTCATGATAGGTACCTTCGGCAACATGAACTGCCGGATAGGGGTACCCCGCCTGTTCCGAGACCTGCATGCCAAGGGTTATGGTAGGAAGTGGGTCGTCACTGGTTCCCTTGGCGATTACTCCTCGGGATGTACTGGAGACATAGATCGTACTTAAAGGAGAAAACTCACCGACCGTGAAAACGCTCAGATGATTGGTCAGAATAGTCACTTTGGCGCTGTCATAAGAAACGCCTTCATGGGAATCCCAAAGCGAATCAGCGCCATTCTCCAGATAAAAGAGTGTCGGGGTACTCAGACTTGTGTCATGATTGATCGTAATAGAAATGTAATTGTTGAAAACATACTGATGCGGTTCGAAAGAATAAGCCGGTTCCGAAAAAAGGTAATTGGCCGGCGGATTGGCCGGTCCCGACAGCTCGGTTATGGTAAAATTCACCGCCGAGTCCAGGGCGCCGACCCCTATCACAATGGTGGCCCTATTCAGAGTGAGTTGGCCGCCGTCCGGACCGATGGTACCGCTGGTCGACGGTGGCGGCACCGGGCCGACCGTCCCCTTTTTGGTGCTGCACGAAAGCAAAATCAGCAGTATTAAGATTACCGCCAAGGCACCATAAAAGAAATATTTATGGATCTTAATCATGTTACATGACCTCCGCTCAGGGTTTTGAAAACATCAGAGATCTGATATGAATCTATAAATCAAATTGATTTGCTTCTTGACCGCGTGAACAGCGGGATCGACGCCTCATTTCATAGTGTCCCGATTAATCCATTATATTATAATGCCTTAGTCCGATTCTGTCAAGGATGAAATGCCCTCTTTAAACGATTGTCCCGCAAGGGGCGAAAAAAACAAAGCCAATGCGAAATCGATGTAAGGTGCAATGCAACATAATAATACCGCCATAATGGGTTCGCACTGATGAAAAAAAGGGGGCCCCAAACTCGCGTCTTTTCTCACAAGCCATTGCGGGTTTGTAAATTGCAGCAAAGTTTTTGCGCAAAAAAATAGGCCGGGAAACATTTTGGAAAAAGACAATGAATTTAAGGTAAATGACGAGCATAATTATAGGCCTCCTTCTATATAGGGAGCCCGATGAACCAATCACTATCGAAATGGTAGTAAAATTGCAATTTTGCAGGTCGGGTTCTGATGTCTTTGTAGGTCGGGTCTCGAAACGCGAGCGAAGCGAGCAGTGGAGAAACCCGACATTCTTTTTCCTGCCGGCCTTTCGTAGTTGCACGGCGTGCCGTGCATTTGAAGATACAGCAAAAGTAGGTCGGAACCCCCGAGTCCTGATTTATCGGGACGTGGTTCCGACAGAACAGGTGGACCGGCATCATTTTATAATGTTGCGGTAAACCTTAGATTTTTCGCTTAAGCTAAAAACTATGTCCCGCCGCCCTCGCCCCCTTGCCTCTGTGCATCAATTTTGCCTTGCCT
>CALMKK010000344.1 GCA_937867135.1 uncultured candidate division Zixibacteria bacterium | reverse complement strand
CGATAGCCGCTTTGAAAACCGCCACAGCCGGGGCTCCGCCGCACATTTCAACTTTTTTTTCGTCCAGATACCGTTCCAGCGCCGCCGGGTCAAGATTTTCAAGGCATTTTATTCCCAGCGAATCCATCTTCTCGCCGGTTGCCGCCGGACGATAATGCTGCCAGTCGGTCGATATTACCATTAAGGTGGTGGAGTCGATTTCAAGACTTTGCAGAGCGCGGCTGAGATTTTCAATGGTAGGCGCGTCCGGATAGCCCATAATAATCGGCACGATTTGGAATTGGGATAAAACGGTCTGCAGAAATGGCAACTGCACTTCCAGGCAGTGCTCTTGAGCGTGTGCCTGCGGAATGACTTCAATGGATTTGTTGAATTTCAGGAGCATATTACATATCGAATCATTGCAATTAATAGCACCCAACGGAGTCTTCCATTGTATTCCGGGGCCGTAAACGGAAAGTCCGCGGAAACCATACTGGTGCGACGGCCCACAGAGTATGACATTTTTTATCCCTGAATTTTCCAATTGCCGGTAAGCATAGGCGGCCACCGGTCCGGAATAGATATACCCGGCATGCGGCACAATGATCGCCATAATTTGTCCCTTAATTGGCGGCAATGGCGGCACCTTGGCCAGATATTCGTTGACTATATTCCGCAATTCGGCGGAGTCGGCAGGGTAAAATTTCCCATCCATAACCGGTTCCCGGACAGCCGCATAGGAACCGGCGGATAATAAACCAATCAAAACCATAAATATAATTATGCGCATTTCCTGACCTTTATTAAGTGTCAAAAGGATACCTAATCATTATACAATCGGTCAAGGAAAAAAGTATTGACAGTTGTGGGGGAATAACTTGTATATACTTATATGAGCAAGGTAGCGATTGTCAGATTTCCGCCCGGAGAAAATAGGCAAAAAGTCGACAAAAATGATTATCGAAATATGCTTCAGGCCGGTCTTATGGCACTGGCCGGGACTCTCAATCTTAAGGCCGCCATATCGAAATATCTCCCCGGAGGAGTGGTCGGGATGAAAACCAACTGCCTGGCCCGAAAATTCAATTCCACGCCGTTGCCTCTGGCCGAAGCGCTCGCCGACCTGCTGGTTCTTTCCGGAATATCGAATGAAAATATAATTGTCTGGGAACGAACCAATCAGGAGTTGGAATGGGGTGGTTTTCCGGTAAGTCAGACGGCCCCCGGCGTCAGATATATCGGGACCGATTCCCCGGGAATCGGGTACAGCAATGATTTTTACAGTTCAGGGCCGGTCAATTCCCTGGTGAGCCGTATTCTGACCGAGATGCTGACCTACAATATCAATCTTCCGGTTCTTAAGGACCATTCTGTCGCCGGTCTATCGGGCGGAATGAAAAATATGTATGGCGGAATCAATAACCCCAATAAATATCATGATAATAACTGCGACCCCTTCGTGGCCCATGTTTCGAATTTGGAACCGATTAAAAAGAAAAATCGCCTGACTATTTTGGATGCCGTACGTCTGCAGTACAACGGCGGTCCCGGTTATAACAGCCGTTATGTCACCGCCTATAACGGCCTGATTATTTCCGACGACCCGGTGGCGGCCGACCGAATCGGGCTCGAAATTCTGGAGCATTTTCGGAAAATCAATAATCTTCCGACTCTCGAAAAGGCCGGGCGCCCCGTGCGATACCTGAAAACGGCCGAAGAAATCGGATTGGGCACTTCAAGTCTGAATAAAATTGAAATACTGGCATTCATCATGGACAATAGCGGCAAAGCGGTTAAAGGGGATTATATTTGATGGAGCGACGGATTTTTTTGCGTTGTATCGGGTGCGGCGCGGTAGCGATGGCGGCGGTCAATGCCAAAATATGGCCCGACTTCCTCGGGGGTTCCGGACCGGCCTACGCCGCCGGCTATACTAAAGCGTTATCGTCAAAAGAGGCACGGTATTATAAAAAGCTCCCCGAAGGCGGTATCGAATGCGGCATCTGCCCCCGCCATTGCCGGGTGACCGATCTGGAGCGTGGTTACTGCGGCACCAGGGAAAATCATGGCGATGTATATCAGACGCTAGTGTACGGCCTTCCCTGCGCCGCCAATATCGATCCGATTGAGAAGAAACCGCTCTTTCATTTCTATCCCGGAACATCAGCTTTTTCGCTGGCGACCGCCGGATGTAATGTCAACTGCAAATTCTGCCAGAACTGGGATATTTCGCAGTCTCGACCCGAGCAGACCGACAATATGGAACTGGCGCCGTCGCGGGTGCCGCAAATATGTATCGAGCGCAATGTTCCGACGATCGCCTACACCTATTCCGAACCGACTATTTTTTACGAATATATGTATGATATCGCCGAGGCCGGGCACAAAAATTCGATTCGCTCGGTCATGATTACGGGGGGATACATTGAATCGGAGCCGCTTAAGAATCTCCTGCCGATGCTGGACGCGGTCAAAGTGGATCTGAAAGCGATCCGTCCCGAATATTACAAAAATATCGTGAACGGCGAGTTGAAGCCGGTGCTTGATGCGATCGTGCAAATTAAAAACTCGGGCAAATGGCTGGAATTGGTTTATCTGATTGTTCCGACCCTGAACGATACCGAGGCGGAATTCAAGGAACTGGCGCAATGGATAAAGACCAATCTCGGCACCGATACTCCGCTTCACTTTTCGAGATTCTATCCTCAATATCTATTGAAAAATCTCCCCCCTACGCCGCAAGCGACTCTGGAGACTGCCCATTCGATCTGCAAGGATGCCGGGCTTGAATATGTTTATCTGGGGAATCTTCCGGGGCATCCGGCCGAATCGACCTTTTGCCCGCAGTGCGGCAAGATTCTGATCGAACGACGCGGTTATAAAATATATCAAAACCTTTTAAAGGGAAATCGTTGCTATAACTGCAATCATATTATTCCCGGGCTGTTCTAAATGAAGCGGCCGGCTTTTCTCCTGGGACTCTATTCTATCGGCGGCCAGGTCCTGCTGTTGCGAGAATTGGTGTCGTCGCTTAACGGCGATGAATTATTTATCGGAACCGCTCTGGTGGGCTGGCTGTTGGCCGTGGCCATCGGAGCCTCATTCGGCGGGCGGAAAAGAGGAGGATTCCGGATCAACCATCTGTTTATTGCCGGGTCCGTGATTCTGCCGTTGTCCCTCCTTTTGATCCGTACCGTGCCGTCGTATCTTATTATCACCGCGGGCGAGATTATTCCCTTCAGTACGGCGGCCGTAATATCTATTTTGATGATGTCGCCGGTCGGCATAATATCCGGCATGCTATTTTCGTCAATTGCATCATTAGGGTACCGCCCGTCGGAATCAATCATACAGGCTTATTTATATGAAGGAATCGGCGCCTTCGTCGGCGGCGTCTTAATTACGCTTCTGGTCGGGACATTATATTCGGCTCTATCGATGGCATTTTTGCTGGCGATTGCGACCATCGTCATTAATTACACGACACCAAGGTTGCGGAAGAGCGCGCCGGCCATAATTTTAATTCTGATTGCGGCCGTGATTATCAAATTCTCCGTTCCGCCTCTTGATAAATATATCGATCAGCGAAAATACCGGCCGTATCAGGTGGCCATATCGTATGATACCCCCTACGGGCATCAGGTGATACTTTCACGCGACAGTACTCTTACCTTAATGACTGATAATACGGTCGAAGCCACATACCCGGATTTGATGACTTCGGAGAATATTCTGCTTCCGCCGCTCCTGTACACCGGCGATTCGGCCAGGATCCTGATAATCGGCCGCGCTGAATTTGGTCCGGCACAATTGGCCGATTCTCTGCCGGGGATTAAAGTTACCGCCGTTGATCCGAGAATGAGCCTGACCGCAAGGTTGAATAAATTGGGGATAACAGGCGCCGGAGCGATAAGAATCGATGATGAGCCGTTTCGTTTTATTGGACGCGCAAATCTTCTCAACCGCTATGATATCATCATCATCAATAGCGGCGAACCGGACAATTACCGCAGCGGCCGTTTTTTGACCGAACGCTTTTTCAACTTGTGCCGGCTGATACTGAAAGAAAAAGGAATGATTTTCCTGCCGACTAATTATGATTCCGACCGCTATATCTCGCCTGAAAAAAAGACACTCCTGGCCGAACTGAAAAATACTCTTTCGCGCTCTTTCCGCTTTGTGGCCGGCTGGCCCGGTGATATGACCCTGTTTTTTGCCTCGAACGATTCTCTCTTCAATCTGTCGCCCGATTCTCTAATCGCCCGTTCCCGCCGGTTAGGTTATTCATCGCAATATATGAACGACATTTATCTTTCGGACCGGCTGCAATCGGCCAAAATTGACCGTCTTAATGATGCCTTAACGGTAACGAGTGATTTCAATTCTATCGATCGACCGACATTGATATTCCGTCAGGCTCTTTACCGCGCCAAAACCGGCTCGATTGATAAATGGCTTCTGCCGTTTATATATGAAAATCATCTCTGGCTATATCTTTTTCCCATTGGCATTATCATTCTTTTTGGTTTCTCATTGATCCATCGCCAGAAAAGGCGCCGTATCGGGCTCTGCCTCTACTTTACCGCCGGGCTGGTATCACTGTCGCTGGAACTTATTTCGTTCTACCTCTATCAATCCTCGGCCGGTTCGCTCTATTCCGAAATGGGCTTTCTAATCGGCGTTTTCATGCTGGGGCTTTCCTTGGGCACTTATATGGCCTCGAAATTAGAGCCGGAACGGCTGGAAATCCCCTCACTGCTAATGCTACTTATCTCCATTATCCTATTTTTACTCACGCATGATAAAGTCGCCATGTATGCCCTATTATACTACTACCTCTTTTTTCTATTCACCATGGCCCTGGCCACGGCCGGGATTTTTGTGGCCGCCACCAACCGGTATTACTTTGGCCGCTCGGAAAGCAATCGCGGCCTGGGATACGCTTTCGAAATAATCGGCTCCGCCATCGGGGCGCTATTGCCGACAACCATATTGCTCCCGATAATAGGGCTTACCGGGGTCCTGATTTCTCTGATTGCGGTCATAGTTTTGGCCGTGACTATGGCCGCCATAACTTCCTGATAATCTCTCCCATCAGAATCCGCTCCATCTAATTCCCTTGATTAAGCAATTTTTGCCCGTATCTTATCGCTGTGCCGAAAAAAACGAAAGACATCGACACCCCGGCGGTACTTCTCGAAAAGAAAATCATGGAGCGCAATCTGCATGCCATGCAAAGATTGGCGGCTTTGCATCGCGTGGCCCTGCGTGTCCATATTAAGACCCATAAAATACCGGAACTGGCCAAATATCAAATCAAATTGGGGGCGGTCGGGATTGCTGTCGCCAAA
>CALMKK010000343.1 GCA_937867135.1 uncultured candidate division Zixibacteria bacterium | reverse complement strand
AGGGTCGGTTTAACTCCGGCCTCATAAACCACCTCCAACTGGCATTCCTCTTTTTTATTGTTACCGTTGCCGTTCATAATGCGGATAATATAAGTATTTTCTTATTATTGTCCTATCTATATGATTTTCGGCAAAAAGGATGAATCCCCACGTGCCATTTCAACAATTTATTCCTATTATAAATGTCGAAAAGGGCAGTTATGCGCCACGTGAGACAATTGTTTCCGTAGCAAAATGCCGATATTTTAATTAAAAATGGCCTGTTTATTTATTGAGTAATAAAAGAGTGAACCTGAAAACAATAATAGCCGGTAAAGGACCGAATACGGTACAGGGTGAACAACATCCGTGCGGCAAGATTTCTGTTGTACCGGTGACAAGTTTCGAAAAGCTAAAGGCGTGCATCGCAGACTGGGATAGACTGCTTCTGGAATTGCCCCTGCCGGTACCGATGTTGTCGTATCTTTGGGTCCTCACCGCTCTGCAATACTTCCTTCCGGGCGATGAAGGGTGGGTTTGCCTTATGGCATATGACGACTCAATCCTGGTGGGAATATTGCCGTTGATTATAAAGCGGCGGAATTTTGGCGGAATGCGGCGAATGGGTTATCGAACACCATTCAACTGGCACTTTCTGTCAATCGATTGCCTGGTCAAACCGGGCTATGAAAATGACGTTGTTCCGCTGATGCTCAAAGCGGCCCAAAACCTGGAGCCGGGATATTCCGAATTGAAATTGACCCGCATCGAGAACCATTCCCCTGTAATGGAGGCCATAAGAAATAAGGTCAAAGGATTTCGCTCGGTTTGCCGCTTGAACGGGTTCGGTTCGTATATTGAAGTTTCCGGAACATATGAGAAGTACCTGGCCGGGCTGGATGCTAAATTTGTCCGAAATCTCCGTCGCTTGGATCGCAAGATGCAATCACTCAATAATCTGGAAATGTCGGTCATATCCGAAAATGCCGGGCGGGACGAATATTTCGAGCGGTTCCTTCAGGTCGAGGGGAAATCCTGGAAAGGGAAAAAAGGAAGCGCCATCATTCAAATGCCGGCGCTTAAGAAATTTTATGGCGATCTCACGCGACGGTTGGGAGAGCGGGGCTGGCTGGAATGGTATTTCTTTACGACCGAAGGAAAAACGATTGCGGCGATGATGACTATCCGCATCGGGCGCAAGCTGGTTATATATAAAATAGGATATGATGAAAATTACTCGTCATATTCGCCGGGGAACAAGTTATTCGAGAAAATGGTGCAGTGGGCGTTTGCCTCAGGTGAAATTGCGGAAATTGATTGCCTGACCGCCTATCCCTGGAATCAGAACTGGAACATGACGACGCGGGAAT
>CALMKK010000342.1 GCA_937867135.1 uncultured candidate division Zixibacteria bacterium | reverse complement strand
GACTTTGCGGCAAATGGCGGCCATTTTCTCCAGTTCGGTTTTCCGTTGAGGGTCGGTTTCGATTTCCGCCAACTGTGCTAATTTATCGGCGTACCGTCCGGCCAATCCGATAAGCGCCTCGGCGGCGATGGCCATCCCTTTGAGTTCCTCTTTTTTGTCAAAGACCCCGGGGTCGTTATAAAAATCAAGATTTTCAATACTCTTTTGGATGGCCCCTTTGAAGTCAAGAAATCCGCGGCTGTATATTTTATCATCCAGGACCGTATGCCCCGGCGCCCGCTGTTCCTGAAACTCCGTGAAAACCCCGGCTTCATAGGCGTTTTTCCATTCCAAATCGACCGCATTAAATATCCGGTCGCGAAGGGATCGCCCCGACCAGAAAGGAATTATTTCATCCTTTTGGATTTGACGGCAGGAATCATCGATTTTGAATGATATTTTTTCCCGAGTATGGAGAATCTCAAAATCTTTCAGTGAATGGGTGCAGATTTCGGGATAAGTTGGTGCGGCTTTGGGCCAGGGGCCCCGTTCGCCGACAATCAACTCGCCGGGGTTGATGCAAATGGTCATATTTTCGAGAATATACTTGAAAGCCAGCGCTCTTGCGACCGGCACCGAAACTCGTTCGGCTATTCCGCTTTTATAGAATTCGGTTAACAGCCGGGCTCGTTCCGGAGAGATACTAGGAACGGCGTTCAGGCTCTGCTCGCGAACTGATTTTATTCTTTCGTTCATCAATATTCTATCCTCCAATCTGCACATCGTAACCCAGCGCTCTAAAATAGCCTGATTTCTCTTCCAAATCGGATTTATTTTGAGTCTCGAAATGTGGCAATCGACCGGATATATGATATCGTTCCCGCTTATCTTCACCCAATTTGTTGTACGGCAAAAGGCTGATTTTGCGAATCGACTCCAGGTCTTTCAGAAAGGCCCCCATCCCTTTAAGATTATCCCAGGTATCGGTAATTCCGGGAATCATCGGAATACGGATATTGATATCACCGCCTTTGTCGGCAAGCATTTTCAGATTCGTCAAAATAGTCCGGTTCGAAACACCGGTATATTTGATATGTTCGGTTTCATCTATCAGTTTAAAGTCGAACAGAAATAAATCTGTAAGAGGATAAATCCTCTCAAAATTTTCTTCAGGAGCATAACCGCAGGTATCGACGGCGGTATGAATACCCCACTCTTTGCACATCCGCAATAGTTCCGTCAAAAATTCGATTTGAAATATCGGCTCCCCGCCTGAAAAAGTCGCCCCGCCGCCGGAATTATCGTAGAACGGGACATCTTGAATAATTTCGTGAAATACTGTTTCCGCTGTTACGCGACAGCCGAGATAAGATTCATGGTTTTTGTTCGGCAAATCATCGGCGCCCCATCGATTAGGCATTGATTCAATATCGGGACAACGGCTCTCGGGATTATGGCACCACCAGCAATCAAGGGGGCATCCTTTAAAGAATACGGTGGATCTGATGCCGGGGCCATCGTGAATGGTAAATCTTTTCAAGTCAAATATAGTGCCGATTGTTTCCATAAGAACATTTGGCCGTCCATATAATTATCTGTCGGGATATACGCTCCATATTACTCAATATAAACGGTGCGAAATCCAAAGCAAGCGGCAATCAAGGGGGGCGGTTCCCGGGGTGATGGGATTTCAATCTCTTTTGAGGAGTTTGACAAAGGGGCCAATATTGGTTAGATTGTTTTCAGTTAATCCAATGGAAAAATGCGATGAAAAATAATATTGATATAAGATACCCGGCGGCGGCCGGTTCATTCTATCCGGAAAATCCGGTGGAATTATCGAAACTTCTGGCGCAATTCTACGCTGAAGTCAAAAAACGGTCATTCGCCGGGAGGCCGATTGCAATTGTAGCACCTCATGCCGGGTATATTTATTCCGGCCGGACGGCGGCCTCGGCTTACAAGCAATTAGAAGGAGAGTCCTTTGATTCGGTGGTGATTATATCCCCTTCGCACACTGTCTTTTTCTCAGGGGCATCGGTATACAATGGTTCCGCCTATCAAACCCCGATTGGGGTGGTTGAAATAGATGAAAAACTGTCTGAGACCATCGGCACCATCAATCCGGCGGTATATTTATCAAATAAGGGTCATACCGGCGGCTCAATTCGCGGGGAACATGCTCTGGAAGTTCAACTTCCGTTTTTGCAACAGGTTCTGGGGAAATTTAAACTGGTGGCGATAGTGATGGGGGACCAGGAAGAAACCACCTGTTATGCTCTGGGTGAGGTCTTGGCCTCGGCTTTGAACGGAAAAAACGCCCTGATTGTGGCTTCGACAGACCTCTCGCATTATCATTCCGACAAAGAAGCACGTCAATTGGACGGCAATATCCGAAGGGCGGTCGAAGAATATAATCCCGATAAATTATTGACGGTTCTCTCTTCGGGGCGAGGTGAAGCCTGCGGCGGCGGCCCCACTGCGGCGACTTTGATCGCCACAAAAAAACTTGGGGGCGATAAAATCTTGGTGACAGGATATACAACTTCCGGGGAAGTTTCCAAAGATCTATCTGAGGTCGTCGGATATCTCGGGGCCGTGATAATCTCCGAAAAGCAGGAGAATTCTCATCCGGAAGCCAGCGGATCATTGTCTCGCAGAAATGGCGGGGAGTTGACCGAGGACGATAAACAATATCTCCTTGATCTGGCGGCGGAAGCCATTTCCGCCGGTTTGGAAAAGAAACCGTTCGCGCCGCCGGCACCCGAATCAAAGATACTCAAAGAGAAGCGCGGAGCATTCGTTACCATAAAGAGCGGCGGGGAACTTCGCGGGTGCATCGGTCTCATACGGGCCTATAAACCTCTTTATGAAGTAGTCGCCGAAATGGCCCAGGCGGCGGCGTTTGAGGATCCTCGTTTCATACCTTTGACGGCACGAGAAGCCAAGAATCTTGAAATAGAAATTTCGGTATTGAGTCCCTTGATGCGAGTGGAAAATATCGATGAAATCGAAGTCGGCCGGGACGGTCTAATGATAAAACTGGACCTTCATTCGGGTCTTCTTCTGCCGCAGGTCGCCGGCGAACACGGCTGGGATAGAATTACTTTTCTGGAACAGACCTGTCTCAAAGCGGGGCTTCCCAAAAATATTTATAAAGACAAGGCGGCCGAGATCTACCGATTTACCGCCGATGTGTTTTAGATGGGAAAATTGTTTTACCGCCGCGCGGGAAGAGACCGGAAAATGATTTTTGACCGGGCCGATCATTAAAGGGCATTTTCCCGATGCCGGATAATTCCAAGGACAGCGTTCTAATAACGGGGGCCAACGGTTTTGTCGGAAGCCGTCTATGCCGGCGGCTCATTTC
>CALMKK010000341.1 GCA_937867135.1 uncultured candidate division Zixibacteria bacterium | reverse complement strand
GCGTGCGGTGGGGGCTGTGTGGGGGGTGGGGGAGGCCACTCAGGAGGCGATGCGAAAAATCGGTATTATTACAGTCTCGGATCTGGCCCAAAAAGATATCAAGGAACTGCAGGGATATTTCGGCAAGAGCGGCGCCTATCTCTATAACATTTCCCGGGGCATTGACCCGTCGGAAGTATATTCGTACGATGAACGGCCCCTGGATAAATCGATGTCCCACGAAACAACGATGGAAGCGGATTTGTCAGATATTGATAAAATATATTCAATATTATTATGGCTCTCCGATAAAGTCGCCCGCCGCTTGCGTCAGGACAATTATCAGGGTAAAACTGTTTCCGTGAAAATCCGCTCTTCCGATTTCAAGACTATAACCAGAGATAAAACCTTAACTTACCCCACTGATCAGGGAAGGGTCATATTTGAAACCGCCCGGAAATTGATACCCCGCGATTACGGCCCCCGGATTAAGGTCCGTCTTCTGGGCGTGCGCCTCTCCCAGCTGGAGAAAAAGAAGGCAAATTCCCAGTTGCAATTACTTGATGACCTTGAGAGTGAAAAATTAGATAAAAGCAGTCAAGCCGTCGATAAAATTCGCGATCGTTTCGGCGAAAGTTCCATCAAACTGGCCGGAACCCAAATCTGATTTACCCCGTTGACTTTCCTATCCTTTTTGTTATTTTCTCTTTAGATATGACCTAACTTAAATTGAAATAGGGACGGCGGTATGAGTAAAGAATTATTTGCGGCCGATGTAAAAGCCAATCCTGAAACGTGGCCTTATGCTCCTCACGTTCTTACCCTCGGAAGTTCTATTATTCGTGAAATCCTGAAAATTTCCTCTAAACCGGGCGTTATTTCCTTTGCCGGCGGTTATCCCGGGCCGGAGATGTTTCCCACCGAAGAGATGAAAAAAGCGGCGTCGGAAATGATTGATGAATACAAATCGACCGCTTTGCAGTATTCCCTGTCGATGGGGATAAATCAATTGCGGGAAGCCATCGCCGCTCGCGAAACCAGCTTGGGGTCGCCGACCAGGATGGAAAATATCATTGTGACCTCCGGGTCGCAACAGGGCATCGATGTCTGCGCCCGAACCTTCCTCGACCCCGGTGATTATATCATCACCGAATCCCCCACTTATGTCGGGGCCCTTCAGGCCTTCAATTTCTATCAGGCCCGCTATGCTATGGTTGATATGGATCGTGACGGTATGCTGGTGGATCAGGTTGAAGATGCCATCAAGAAATACCATCCCAAAATGATTTATACTGTCTCCAATTTCCAGAATCCGACCGGCATTACGATGTCGGAAGAGCGCCGGCGCGCTCTCGTGGATGTCGCCTTGAAGCATAATATTCCGATTATCGACGATAACCCGTACGGCGAACTGCGCTATGCCGGCAAAGACGTCCCCTCCATGAAATCTATCGGCGGCGATATCGTCATTTCACTCGGGACCTTCTCGAAAATTCTGGCCCCGGGACTCCGTATCGCCTGGATGAATGCCTCCGACAAAGTTCTGCCGATTTTCGAGCGCGTTAAACAGTCCGGCGATCTTCACACCAATACTTTCACGCAGTTCATGGTTTACGCGTTTCTCAAATCCGGCCGGCTGGAAGGGCATATTCAGAAATTGATAAAGGGCTATGGCGAGAAGCGTAATGTCATGCTCCGCGAAATGGAGAAGAATTTCCCGGCCGAATTAACCTGGACCAAACCGGACGGCGGCTTGTTCCTGTGGGTGGATATGCCGAAACGTATTTCCGGCTCCAAAATGCTGCCTCTGGCGATCGAGGAAAAAGTCGTCTATGTTTACGGTGCGCCGTTTTACCCCGATGGCCGCTGTGATAACAACATGCGTCTAAATTTCTCCCACGCCACGCCTGATACTATTGTCGAAGGGATCAAGCGGCTGGGCAACGTCATCAAGAAATTCATGGCCTGATACGAATAATTAACTTTTTTAAAAACCCCCGCTCTTTGGCGGGGGTTTTCTATTTGTCATTTAGTCCTTTTGACTTTGAGTTGCAATTCTATTATAATTTCACGCTATGGCAGTCTATTTCTTTTCCGATGTTCATTTGGGCGCCGCCGACAAGACGGGCGAAGAAAATAAAATCACGAAACTGAATCTGCTTTTTGAGAAAATGCAGAAGGACGGCGACAGAATTTTCATTTTGGGCGACCTTTTCGACTTCTGGTTTGAATATAAACATGCCATTCCCAAAGAACATTTGCGCATCATTTTCCGATTGGCAGCGCTGGTCGATGAAGGCAAGGAAGTGCACTATATCAGCGGCAATCATGACTTCTGGCTGGGTGAGTTTTTGAGCCGCGAGGCCGGCATTATCATTCATCGCGATTTTTATGAATTAACCGAACAGAACAAAGGAATCTTCCTCATTCACGGCGACGGATTATCCCCGTCCGATTGGGGCTACCGTCTCCTGAAAAAAATCCTTCGCAACCGCGTCAATATTTGGCTGTACCGCAAAATTCCGCCGGATTGGGGTATTCCGCTGGCGAAGTACGTCTCCAATTCATCGCGCGGCTATACCGCCGGTCGCGAACCGAAATTTATCAAAGATTATGAAATTTTCGCCGCCGCCAAAATCAAAGAAGGGTACGACATTGTCGCCATCGGGCACCTTCATTTGCCCGTCCTGAAAGGGATCGATGCCGGTTTCTACTTGAATACCGGCGATTTCATCGAGCATTTCAGCTACGGCAAACTGGACAGCGGCCTTCTCACCCTGGAGTATATCAAGTAAAAATAATGGAAATCATTCGAAATATAAGACCGATGCAAATCCGCTGTCGGCAGTTTGTCGTTCAAGACAAGAAAATTGGGTTGGTGCCGACTATGGGCTTTTTGCACGACGGGCATCTTTCCCTTGTTAAAACCGCCCGGCTTTATGCCGATATCGTCGTTGCTACCATCTTTGTCAATCCCGCTCAATTCGCTCCCCACGAGGATTTCGACCGCTATCCGCGTGACGAAAAAGGGGATTTGGCAAAACTAAAAATGGCCGGCGCCGATATTGTCTTTATCCCCAGGGTTCAAGATATTTACCCGCCCGATTTTCAAACCTCCGTGACGGTTGATAAAATCACCGGGATTCTCGAAGGGATATCCCGCCCGGGCCATTTCAAAGGCGTTACCACCATCGTTGCCAAGCTTTTTAATATCATCCGCCCCGATCTGGCGGTTTTCGGGATGAAAGATTTTCAGCAGGCGACCGTCCTGAAGAAAATGGTCAACGATCTTGATTATCCCATAAAAATGATAATTGCGTCGACCGTCCGCGAAAAGGACGGTCTGGCGATGTCCTCGCGGAATAAATATTTCAATCCCGATCAGAGAAAAAAAGCCGTATGTCTTCATCATGCCCTTGTGTCCGCCAAAAAGATGGTCAAAAACGATAAGATATCCAATCCGAAGTTGCTGAAAAATAGAATGATTCAAATCATTAAAGACATTTGTCCAACTGCGAATATAGATTATATCGCATTTACCGATCCTGTTACTCTGGCGGCGATGAAACAAATAAAACCGGGTTGCATTTGCTCTCTGGCCGTCCGCCTTTATAAAGTTCGGCTGATTGATAATATGAAGTTGCTTTAATCGGATTAAAAACTTGGTTTTGGAGCTAACTTGTACGCAATAGGAAGAGCTATCCCGTTTCTTTTGGGATTGTCGTCAACCGCTCTGGCGCAAAGCGGTGCCCCTTCTCATTTTCGCATGGAACGTCTGCCGATTCTGATTTTCGTTCTGGTTTTTTCCATTGTCATTCTTGTTTATACCAATCTGGCCAAAAAGGGCAAAAAACTCTTCATCCGCAAGATTGCCGGGTTGGATGCTGTCGAAGAAGCGGTGGGGCGAGCCACCGAGATGGGACGGCCGGTCTTATTTGTTCCCGGCATACAAGAACTGGATGACATTCAAACCATTGCCGGAGTTTCTATTCTGGGGCGGGTGGCCAAGATTACGGCGCAATATGAAACGCCCCTTATAGTCCCGGTTAATTATCCTTTGGTTCTCGCCGCCGGGCAGGAAATTGTCGAGCAGTCGTATACCGAAATGGGGAAAAAGGATGCATACAATAGAGACATTGTCCGCTATGTAGCGGGCGAGCAATTTGCCCTGGCGGCGGCGATAAATGGCATTATGATGCGGGATCACCCGGCCGCCAATATCCTGATGGGCGCCTTTTTCGCCGAATCACTCCTGCTTACGGAAACCGGTAATGCCGCCGGTTCGATCCAAATCGCCGGGACCGCCGAGCCGGAGCAGTTGCCCTTCTTTATCGCCTCCTGCGATTATACCCTTATGGGCGAGGAATTATATGCGGCCTCAAGTTATCTGAGTCACGAACCGATCTTATTGGGCGGTCTGAAGGGACAGGACTTTATAAAAATAATCTTGATAACAATTATTGTGGCCGGTGTCATCTTAAGCACCTTTGGGGCCGGCGCCTGGTTCCACGCCTTATTTTCGACCGGGTAATGAAATTTAATTTCTTGGCAAACGGAAAACATTTAATTATTTTTGATTTGTGAAAGTTAGACTTCTTTCGACCATATTCTTCCTTGCATCCCTCACGGCAATGGCATTTCTAGTCTTTCCGGCTCCGGCTGCGGCTCAAATTGAAGGCGGCATTTTCCGAACCGAGCGGACAGCGGTCCTTATTTTTGTCATTCTATTCTCCGCCGTTATTCTCACCTATACCCGCTGGGCCAAACAGGGCAAGAAGCTATTTATCCGGAAAATTGCCGGCCTTGATGCGGTCGAAGAAGCCGTGGGGCGGGCCACCGAGATGGGCAAGCCGGTCCTTTTTATTCCCGGCATTTCCGAAATCGATGAAATCGAGACTATCGCCGGAGTATCAATCCTCGGCCGAGTTGCGCGCATAACCGCTCAATATGAGACCCCCTTAATTGTACCGGTTCGGTATCCGATGATTCTAGCCGCCGGTCAGGAAGTGGTCGAACAGGCGTACACGGAGATGGGCAAAAAGGACGCTTACAATCAGGACATCGTCCGCTATGTCGCCGGCGAGCAATTTGCCTTCACGGCCACCGTCAACGGAATAATGATGCGGGACAAGCCGGCCGCCAATATTTATATGGGGGCCTTTTTTGCGGAATCGCTTTTATTGGCCGAAACCGGCAACGCCGCCGGTTCGATTCAAATCGCCGGGACCGCCCGCCCGGAGCAATTGCCATTCTTTGTCGCCGCCTGCGACTACACCCTGATGGGCGAGGAGCTGTATGCGGCCTCAAGTTACTTGAGCCACGAACCCCTGCTTCTGGGCGGTCTCAAAGGCCAGGACTTTATTAAAGTTTTAATTGTGGCTGTTATTGCCGTTGGTTCAATTCTCTTCTCTTTCGGGGTGGGAGAGAATTTTAAACAAATATTCGGGGCGGGACAATAAATGCGAACCACATTACCTGTCATAATTGCTTTTATTTCGGGCCTGATTATGGTCGTCAGTTTCTTTCTCAATCCCCAAACCACTTTTCTCGGCAATACCGAGGAGGAAGTCCTGCAATGGGCCTCTATTATCGGAGGCTTTACACTGCTTCTCGGAGTCGTCTCCATCGTTCGGGTAAATTCAAAAACAGTCGGCCAGAGAAAAAAAGGATGGCTTTTTAATCTGGCAACTCTGATTTCTATTTTTGCGATGGCCATCCCATCCATTCTGCCGGTTACTTCTCAGTCGAATTTCGGAAGCATATTTTATAAGGTATTTCCTGAAAGTTGGGGCTCTTTATTCGGGACCGCACCCGGTTCAATTTATGACTGGTTGTTTAATTATTTGGATTCTCCCATGATGGCGACCATGTTCGCCATGTTGGCGTTTTATATCGCCTCGGCCGCCTATCGCGCCTTTCGGGCCCGCAATGCGGAAGCGACATTGCTTTTATTAACGGCGGTTCTGGTTATGCTTTGGCGCATTCCGATGGGTGAAGCTTTCCTGAGGCTTTTCGGAGATAATATTCCGGGGTATATCAACACATATATCATGAATGGCGCCAATGCCGCCGTCCAGCGTGGTATTGTGATTGGCGCCGCTCTTGGCGCCGCTTCCATGTCGCTTCGCATTATGCTCGGTATTGAGCGCACCTATATGGGGAAGGGATAAAATGGGCTTCTGGGATAAATTGGCCAATTTGGATCGGCGCTGGATTTATCTATCGGTCGCCATTTCCGTTATTTTCCCCATGCTGTTCGTCATAAAATTCCCGGTTGAAATTTCTCCCGAGGCCCGCCAATTATATAATGCCGTGGAATCATTGCCCGATAGTTCCGTGGTCTTTCTGACCTTTGACTATTATCCTTCGACTCTGGCGGAAACCGAACCGATGTCGATTGCCGCTTTGAATCAGATGTTTCGCAAGAATATGAAAGTGATTACGATGACGACTATTCCCCTGGGCGGGCCGTCCATCGCCGAGCGGGTAACCAGGATGGTTGCCGAAAAATATAACAAGGTCTATGGCGTCGATTATGTCAACCTCGGATATAAGGCCAATTATGTGGCGGTCTTAAAAGGCATGGGGAGTTCCATTGAATCAATTTATCCTTCCGATAACCGAGGCACGCCGCTTAAAGACCTGCCCCTGATGAATAAAGTCAAAAATTACAACGACATAAAATTCATTTATGTTGTTGCGGATAATGCCATAGTCGATTACTGGATTTCGATTGTCAATGCTCAGTACAAAACCCCCGTCGGCGCCGGCATGACCGCCGTGATGGCCCCCAAAATGTATCCTTTCGTCCAGGCCGGACAATTAACCGGGCTTCTGGGCGGGATGAAAGGAGCCGCCGAGTACGAGGAATTGGTCGGGGTCAAAGGGACCGCTATCAGAGGAATGGACGCCCAGTCTTTGGTTCATTTATTGATAATCGGCTTCGTGATTCTCGGCAATATCAGCTATTTTGTCACTCGCAAAAAGACTGGCCCGGGAGTGATGAAATGACTTTGGTTGAACAACTCCAAATTTGGCTCGGGGCCTTTCTGGTCCTTTCCTTATTTTCTTTTCTTTATAAGGACAATCCCTTTTATAAATTTGCCGAACATATATTCGCCGGACTTTCAGCCGGGTATTATATCGGTCTAATCTGGCAGAATGTAATTATCCAGCAATTGATTGACCCGATGTTCGATCAGGGGAGATGGTGGCTGGTTTTCCCCGGCCTTCTGGGGCTCTTGATGTTCGCGCGCTTTTTCCCAAAATGGTCATGGATCAGCCGGATATCATTGGCCTTTATTATGGGAAATACCGCCGGAGTGTTTCTGATTTCGCAATTGCACGGGATTGTCCTCCCGCAGACTGTCGCCACCATGCTCTCACTGGACCCCCGCAACGGTTTCGGGACGGTTCTTTTGGCGCTTATCGTTGTCTGCGGCGTGATATCGACTCTGGTTTATTTCTACTTTTCCAAAGAGCACAAGGGCATTCTGGGCGGAACGGCCAAAGTGGGCATCTGGTTCATTATGATATCGTTCGGGGCCCATTTCGGATATACCGTCATGGCTCGTATCTCCCTCTTAATCGGCCAGGTTCGTTTCCTAATGTTCGATTGGGGCGGCTCCATTAAGCAACTCTTTTAGCCGCCGTTTTTTTGACATTTCATTTTAATTTTCCCACAAAAATCGATTGAAATTATCGTTTAATTGTATCTATATTGATAACACAGCTATGTCAAATGGACTTAAAGTAATAATTCCGGTGGCCGGCGTTGGTACCAGGATGCGGCCGCACACCTATTCGATTCCCAAACCGCTTTTGCCGGTGGCCGGCAAGCCGGTTTTGGCGCATGTCATCGATCCCCTGCTTCCTCTGGCGCCCGATGAAGTGATTTTCGTGATCGGGCATCTGGGGATTCAAGTGGTCGATTATATCCAGTCAATTTATACTTTCAAAGCCACCTTCGTGGAGCAGGAGCATCTTCTGGGATTGGGTTACGCCATCCATCTGGCCATGGAAAGAGTGACCCAGGGTCCGGTAATGATTGTGCTGGGGGATACTATCGTCCGGACCGATATCCCGGCCTTTGCCCGCGACGGGGGAAATATGGTCGGCCTGAAAGAAGTTACCGACCCGCGCCGGTTTGGCGTGGCCGTGGTGGAAGATAGCCATATTGTATCGCTGGAAGAGAAACCCAAAAAGCCGAAATCGAATCTGGCGCTGGTGGGGCTCTATTATTTCGAACAGATTGAATCGCTTAAAGCACAATTGGCCAGGTTGGTGTCGCTCGGCAAAAAAACCAGCGGAGAAATTCAACTTACCGACGCTCTTCAATTCATGATTCAGGAAGGGGCCGTCCTGAAACCTTATCTGGTCGATGGCTGGTACGACTGCGGCAAACTGGAGACATTTCTCGAAACCAACCGCCGTCTGCTGGAGTTAATCGCCCCGCCCACCGAATATCCCGGCTCGATTATTATCCCGCCGGTCAGCATTGCACCCTCGGCCGTCATAGAAGAATCGATTGTCGGGCCTTACGTCTCTATCTCCGAAGACGCCCGCGTGAAACGTTCTATCGTCCGCGATAGCATAATCGGAAGCCGGGCGGTGGTGGAAGTGAGTCTCTTGGAGGCCTCTTTAATCGGTGAAAAGACCGCCGTGCGCGGCAAACACGGCCGTCTCAATATCGCCGGTTCCACCGAATTTGGAATCTAATTATTTAATTCATACAGGAGTAATTTAATGGCAGAAGGGAATTTTCTTTTTACTTCGGAATCGGTCACCGAGGGGCACCCCGATAAAGTCTGTGACCAGATTTCCGATGCCGTTCTCGATGATGTCCTGAGGCAGGATAAACACGGACGAGTCGCCTGCGAATCATTTGTCACCGTGGGCCTCCTGATTGTCGGCGGCGAAATAACGACCAACGCTTATGTTGATATTCCCCATTTGGTCCGGGGGCTGGTAAAAGATATCGGTTATACCGACCCGGAATTCGGTTTCGCCTATAATTCCATCGGAATATTAAACGCCATCGGCTCCCAATCGCCCGATATCGCGCAGGGGGTTGATACCGGCGGCGCCGGTGATCAGGGTCTTATGTCCGGTTATGCCTGCCGGGAGACCAAGGAACTTATGCCGATGCCGATTATGCTGGCCCATAAACTGACCAAGCGGCTCGCCGAAGTCCGCCGGAAAAAAATATTGCCGTATCTCGGCCCCGACGGCAAATCGCAGGTCACGGTCGAATACCGCGGCGGCAAGCCGGCCCGGATCGATGCCGTCGTCGTTTCCGCCCAGCACTCCGCGGCCATTCTCGATCGCACCGGCAAGAAAATCACCAAACAGGCCCGCGAAGAAATTATCGATAAAGTGGTCAGACCGATTATCCCCAAAGCAATGCTCGATAACAAAACCAAATACTATGTCAATCCGACCGGAAAATTCGTCATCGGCGGCCCCCAATCCGATACCGGCATGACCGGCCGCAAAATTATTGTCGATACCTATGGCGGCATGGCCAGCCACGGCGGCGGCGCTTTTTCCGGCAAAGATCCGACCAAGGTCGACCGTTCCGCGTCATACATGGCCCGCTATATCGCAAAAAACGTGGTCGCGGCCGGATTGGCCGATAAATGCACCATCCAGTTGGCTTACGCTATCGGCGTGGCCGATCCGGTTTCAATTATGGTCTTTACCGACAAAACCGATAAAATCGGCGAAAAGAAACTTATGCAAATTATCCGCAAGAATTTCGACCTGACTCCCAAAGGTATCATCAAATCGCTTGATCTTCTCCGCCCTATATATCGCAAAACCGCCTCATACGGCCATTTCGGCTGGGACGATCCCGATTACACCTGGGAAAAGACCGACAAGGTCAAAGACCTTCAGAAGGATGCCTGATTATGGCCAAAGTAAATTGCGATATCGCCGACCCGGCTCTGGCTCCGCAGGGAAGACTCCGGATCGAATGGGCCGAGCGCAATATGCCGGTTCTCCGCCTGATTCGCGAGCGGTTCACCAAAGAAAAACCGCTCAAGGGAATCAACATGGCCTGTTGTCTGCATGTCACCACCGAAACCGCCAACCTGATGATTACCCTCAAGGCCGGGGGAGCCAATACCGCCCTCTGCGCTTCCAATCCGCTCTCCACTCAGGATGATGCGGCGGCGTCACTCGTCGAGGATTACTGCATTCCCGTTTTTGCCGTCAACGCCGAAGATAAAAAAACCTACTACAAGCATATCCATCAGGCCCTCGATTTCAAACCGCATATCACCATGGATGACGGCGCCGATCTGGTTTCCACCCTCCACTCCGACCGTCAGGAATTGATTCCCGGCATAATCGGCGGCACCGAAGAAACCACTACCGGCGTCATTCGCCTTAAAGCAATGGCTCAGGATAACGCTCTTAAATACCCGATTATTGCCGTCAATGATTCCAAAACCAAGCATTTCTTCGATAACCGTTACGGCACCGGGCAATCTACTATCGACGGTATCCTCCGCGCCACCAACGCCCTGATTGCCGGGGCCAAAGTGATTGTGGCCGGCTACGGCTGGTGCGGGCGCGGTTTCGCTTCGCGCGCGCAGGGGATAGGCGGTCATGTCATTGTCACCGAAATCGACCCCACCAAGGCGATTGAGGCCGTCATGGATGGTTTCGCAGTTATGCCGATGTCCGAGGCCGCCAGAATCGGCGATATTTTCGTCACGCTCACCGGCGATATCAATGTCATCCGCGAGGAGCATTTTGCCAGAATGAAAGACGGCGCCATTGTTTGCAATTCCGGGCATTTTAATGTCGAAATCGATATCCCGGCGCTGGAAAAAATGAAAACCAGAAAGCGCAAAGTGCGCCAATTTGTCGAGGAGTACACTCTGAAAGACGGACGAAGAATCAATATCCTCGGCGAAGGGCGTCTGATTAATCTGGCGGCGGCGGAAGGGCACCCGGCGATGGTGATGGATATGTCGTTCGCCAATCAGGCCCTCGGCGCGGAGTATCTTTTGGCGCAAGGGAAGAAACTCGATAAGAAAGTTTATGTCGTCCCGGAAAAAATTGACAACAACATCGCCGCCCTGAAATTGAAATCGATGGGCGTAAAGCTCGACAAGCTGACCCCGGAGCAGAAAAAATACCTCGCCTCCTGGGAAATGGGAACATAGATTTTTCGTTGATATAGATATAGGGCAGGACCCCCGTAGGGCTTCGGTGTAGAGAAGTCCCTTAGGTTGGAACCGCCGTGGTTCCGACATCTTTTCGAGCGTGCCAGATATCCTATCCGCCCGCCGGTATTGTGCGCGGCAGACTTCAGTCTGGCCGTCCCTCTCATACATCGTTCTGCCTCCCGCAGGATTGCAAGATGTTGAAAGACAGTTGGTTGAAATTCCGCCGAGAGAGCAAACCCAAATAGCAATTTTGGAGGCGGATGAACGGCAACGGGATAGAAGAAGTTGGGTTTGTTTTTAGAAAAAAATTGTCTCTGGAAAAGGCTGAAATTTTCACGGTAACAGACTGTACTAAAGCAGGTTGGGTAAAAAAACCGAAAAAACGAAAATTCGGGTTCGCTTTGGTTTTCAGGCCGGGGGCGATCATAATACTCTTTCCAAAATTTTGATAACGGCCTGTTCGACAAATTTTCTTTCAATTATGCTGGAGCGGAACTTGCCCGCAAAGGTCTTGGGGCCGGTGGGCTTTTGGGCATTAAGCCGATTGGCGATAAGTTGACGTTGGGAACAAGGCATAGATATTGTTCTCCTTTCTACCAAAGGAGCGGTATGCACCAAACAACATCAAATTGATAGGGAAAATGCATATCAGGAGTACGACCAAACGCCCACCCCAAGAGGATGGGTTACCGAGTATTGTAGGGCAGAACCCCAGACGAAGTCTTGTGGTTCTGCCATCCATTATATAAAGCTATTGCCCATGAAAAATAAATGACTATTTTTATTTAAATGTCTAAATTACTTCGCTATTTTGCCCCCGGCCATATTTATTTCGTGACTTCGGTTACTCATAATCGCGCGCCCATATTAAATGAACATGCCGATTTATTTATGCATTCTATTGCCGATCTACAAGACAAAATCAAATTTGAACTGAACGCATGGGTCGTCATGCCGGATCATTTTCATCTTGTCATAGATCCCAATAATTGTTCCTTGGATCAAGTGATGAAACGTCTGAAATTATCTTTTGCCTTCAAATATCGTGAGC
>CALMKK010000340.1 GCA_937867135.1 uncultured candidate division Zixibacteria bacterium | reverse complement strand
ACTTTTTTTGGATTTGCGCGACCGCTATGGAATCACCCAGGTCGTTTTTAATCCGGAAACGGTTGAAAAACCGGTTTTCGAGCGCGCGGTGCAGGCGCGCACCGAATATGTTGTGGCGGCGCGGGGAAAAGTCCGGACGCGTCCGGCCGGAACGGAAAATAAGAACCTCCCGACCGGAGAAATTGAAATGGCCGCCGATGATTTTTATATTCTCGCGGAGTCGAAAACGCCGCCGTTTGAAATTGAAGATAATCCAAATGCGGCTGAGGTGCTTCGTCTGGAATACCGCTATCTCGATTTGAGGAGACGGCCGCTTCAGGAAAAAATCCGGATCAGGCATGAATCGGCCCTGACGGTGCGGAATTATCTCTCTTCGAAAGGTTTCTATGAAATCGAGACGCCGCTATTGATTCGTTCCACCCCCGAAGGGGCCCGCGATTACGTGGTGCCGAGCCGGGTGCAAAAAGGGCGGTTCTATGCTCTGCCGCAATCGCCGCAGTTGTTGAAGCAGATATTGATGATTTCCGGGTTTGACCGATATTTCCAACTGGCCCGCTGTTTGCGTGATGAGGATCTGCGCGCGGATCGTCAGCCCGAGCATACCCAGATCGACCTGGAAATGTCATTTGTCACCAAAGATGATGTGTTTGCGGTGGGGGAAGGGATGATGAAGAATCTTTTCAAGACTGTTCTCGGGGCAGAGATTGCGACACCGTTCCCGCAGTACGAATATGCGGATGTTATGAATCGGTGGGGCATAGATAAGCCGGATCTCCGATTTGGGATGGAAATTGTCGATTTAACAGAAATTACACGGGGATGCGGCTTTAAGGTTTTTGCCGATACCATCAACAACAGTGGCGTTGTCAAAGCTATCTGCCTTAAAGGGGGCGGGGAATATTCGCGAAGCCAGCTTGATGCTCTGACCGAGTTCGCGAAAAATCTCGGCGCCGGCGGATTGGCTTATATTCTCAGGCAAAAAGACGGCGATAAATCGCCAATACTGAAATTTATCGGTGAGGAATTGAAAAATAAGATATGCCTAATGGCACAGGCTGAAACAGGCGACGGCGTCTTTATCATATCGGCGCCGCGACTTAAGGCGGAAGCCATTTTGGGGCAATTGCGTCTCCACCTCGGCCGGACACATAAATTGATTGATAATAAAAGCTGGAAATTTCTCTGGGTGACAAGATTTCCGCTTTTTGAGTACAATGAAGAGATGAAACGCCTCGACGCGATGCATAATATTGTCTCTAATCCGGTATTAGAAGATATGCATTATTTTGACGAAGCGGCCGAAACGACATTACCGATCAGTCACCCGGAACATCCCCTGAGGAATATTCGCGCGGAGCAATATGATCTGGTGTTAAACGGAACCGAGTTGGCCTCCGGGAGTATTCGGATCAATCGGCGGGAGTTACAGCAACAGGTGCTTAATATTTTGGGAATCTCCAATGAGCGCGCCGAAAAGATGTTCGGCTTTTTGCTTCGAGCGCTGGAATATGGGGCGCCGCCGCACGGCGGTCTGGCCGCCGGATTGGACAGGATTGTGGCGCTGATGACCGGCTCCGATAGTATCCGTGATGTCATCGCATTCCCGAAAACGGCATCGGCCCAATCCCTGATGGATGGTGCGCCGTCCGAATTGGATTCGGAACAGATGCGCGAATTGGGTTTGCGGATGGAAGACAACTTATCGTAAATTTGATAGCGAGATGAGTACCAATACCGAAGAAAAAATGACCAAAACCATCAGTATTGATGGTCTGGACCCGCGTCTTCTTTTCGGCCAAAACGACATATTCCTGCGGATGATCGAGAAAGCGTTTGAGCCGTCGATTATTGCCCGCGGGGATAAAATCATAATCGAGGGGAGAGCCGAAGAAGTTGAGCAGGTTGCGGAATTATTCAAAGATCTTATCGCCCGACTGGGGCAGGGGGCCTTTATAACCGAGCAATATTTAAATTACGCCGCGGAATTGGTTAAAGAAGGAAATCATGGTCCGGCGGAGTTGATCGGCGAGCCAAACGGGAATGCCATGCCGAAACGGGCGATTCGCCCCAAGACGGTCGGGCAGAAAATCTATCTTGACGCTATCGCCGAGAACGATATCGTTTTTTCAATCGGCCCGGCCGGCACCGGAAAAACATATCTGGCGGTCGGTGAGGCGGTGCTGGCCCTGAAGAATCGACGGGTGAGTCGGCTGGTACTGGCTCGTCCGGCTGTTGAAGCGGGAGAATCACTTGGTTTCCTGCCGGGCGATATTCGCGCCAAGGTCGATCCCTATCTGAGACCGGTTTATGATGCTCTTCATGAAATGATGGCGGCTGAAAAGATCAAAAAATTGACGGAGCTGGGGATCATCGAAATATTACCGTTGGCCTTCATGCGAGGTCGGACCCTTAATAATACTTTCGTCATTCTGGATGAGGCTCAAAACACGACGCCGGCGCAAATGAAGATGTTCTTAACGAGGATCGGTGAGGGATCGCGGGCGATAATAACCGGGGACATTACGCAAATAGACTTGATCGACAAGACGAACTCCGGTCTGGTCGTTATACAGCGCATATTGAGTGGAATCGAGGGGATAAAATTCGTTTATCTTACCGATAAAGATGTGGTAAGGCATCCGCTGGTGCAGAAAATAATCCGCGCCTATGAGCGGTATGAGAAAAATCGGCGAAAGGAGTAAGGGAAGCGGCGTCTTCCCGCTATGTATCGGGCCCTTTTAAGACTTAAAAGGTTCATCAAGAGGATTCTCAAGGTCAAGGCGGAGACTCGTCAGAACCTGATCTCCGGCGTCCGCGGCAAAATTTCAAAAATCATCATGCTGGTTTTGGCGACCACCCTGGTTGCTTTTCTTTATCCCGGCGAGAATCTTTTCTTTCCGCTGGATTTTCCCAGGAAGGGCGAAATTGCGTTTGAAGATATAATCGCACCGTTTCAAATTACGGTCGCGAAAAGTGCGCGGGAAATTCAAGAGGAAAAGGATGCCGCCGCCGGGGCCATTCCGGTCATACTGGAATACGACAGCCGTAAAGTAGATTCGATTTTGTCCCGCTTCAATCAATTTATGGCGGCCGTCGATTCCTCCGCAAAAATATTAAAATTGCGGCAAAAAAATGCGGGAAGAACACCCGCCTCGATGGACAATCTTTCCGATTCGCTTAAGGCGACCTTGATTCAACGTTTTCCCTTTGTCGATGGTAACGCCATTGGACGGCTGTTAAAAATGGGGAATACCCAGCATGTCGGCGGGATCATATATGAAGTTTTGAAAAATGATATTTATTTTACCGGCGTCATTGCGGATTTGGCGACGCTTCCCGACCTGAAATCACGCTCCATAATAGTTCGTATCGATAAACGGGAAATATTTCTGGTGCGGGATAAACTTCTGGATTTGCCCAAAGCCTATGTCAGTTATTTGGCGTCTCTGAACAATCGTTCAATCACCGATTCCTTTGATGTCGATTTGTATTATGACCTGGGGCGGCATTTTATCATCCCCAATTTGACTTTTAACGCCGGTGAGATGGAAATGCGCCAGAAAGCCGCAGTCGACGAAATTTCGCCGGTCGCGGAAACGGTGCCGGCCGGAGAGGTAATTGCCCGTTCCGGAAGCCGCATCAATGAACGTCAGGAAAAAATTCTGGAATCGATGTACAGGCAAAGAGAAAGTCTGGCCAATACCCAGGGCTGGTATATGCCACTGGCTCCGGTCATGGCGCGGTGGCTCCTTATCTTGACGGCATTTTTGATGCTTTATCTATATCTGTACTATTTTCATAATCAGCTCTTTTTGTCCGACCCGAAGGTTTTCTCATTGTTTCTGATTTACGGTTTGGAGTTGGTTCTCATCTATTTTATTGGAACCAAATTGCAGCTCTCCGTTTATCTATATCCGATCGCCATCTTTTCGGCCCTGGTGACCATTTTGTTCGATGCGGAGGTCGGGGTTTTTAATACCTTTATCCTGGCGCTTTTACTGGGAATATTGCATCGATTCAATTTCTCCATCGTCCTGGTGACCATAATAGTAGGCACGGTAGCCTGCTACTCCACACAACAGGTCAGACATCGCTCGGAGTTTTTCCGGACCATTGTTTATTTATCGCTTACTTATATTGTTTTGATTTTGCTGATTGAATCTTTTAAAGTTTCACCGCCGGGAGAAATTCTGAATCTGGCCGGCTTCGGTCTGATTAACGGTATTGCATCCCCGATTCTTACCATCGGATTGTTGCCGATTTTTGAATCATTATTCGGATTTACGACCGATATTACCCTTCTGGAATTATCGGATTTGAATCACCCGCTGCTCAAGCGGCTATCGCTTGAAGCGCCAGGGACTTATCATCATTCAATCATTGTCGGCAACCTGGCGGAAGCGGCGGCCAAATCAATCGGCGCCAATTCGCTTTTGGCGCGGGTCGGGGCCTATTATCACGATATCGGCAAAATGGAAATCCCGGAATATTTCGTGGAAAACCAGCTCGGCATAAAATCAAAGCACGATTCATTGACGCCGACGATGTCGGCGATAATTCTATCGTCGCATGTGAAAAAGGGGCGGATTTTGGGAGAAGAAGCCGATTTGCCCGATGAGGTCCTCAATTTCATCGAAGAGCATCACGGAACGATGACAATGAATTATTTCCTTAATAAGGCCAAGGAAATGGGAATAGAAAATGCGTCAATCGACGATTTCCGTTATCCCGGCCCGAAGCCGCGGACCCGTGAGACGGCCATTGTGATGCTGGCCGATACCACCGAAGCCGCCAGCCGCACCCTGGCCAATCCCAAGCCGGCCCGTATCAGCAATTTGGTTCAAAATATCATCAACGACAGGTTTCAATCGGGGGAACTGGAAGAGTGTCCGCTGACTCTGAAGGATCTGGCCGATATCCGGGAATCGTTCACTCAGATTTTAATCGGCGTTTTTCACTACCGCATCGAATATCCCAAGAAGGATGAGGCCGGGGAGTGAAAATCGAGATTCTGAAAAATATTGCGGTTCGGGTCCCCCGCCGGATGATAAACAAACTGGCGGCTCAAATCGGCCGCGGTGAAAATAATAGCAAGGCGCTGGTAAATATCATATTTGTCAATGATATCGCCATTAAGAAATTAAATGCCAAATATCGCTATATCAATAAGCCCACTGATGTTTTGTCGTTCAATTTTGATTCCGCGCCCGGCAAGGCTGCCATTTTGGGGGAAATATATATTTCGGTGGAAACGGCGGCCCGTTACGCCGCCGAAGACGGCCTTAAATTCAATTATGAAATCCTGAAATTGTGCTGTCACGGATTGCTGCACCTTCTGGGGTACGACCATATGAAGCCCGGGGAGGCGGCCAGGATGGAATCAAAAGAAAAATATTACCTGAGTAAGGTGCGATAATGATACTTTTTCTTTATTTCTTCTTGATCCTTTTGATATATATCCTCGGTTATATTTTCTCATTGCATTTTCTGGTTTCCTATCTGGCGCCGGAGGAATTGGAACCGATAGCCCGGCGTCTATCCGGACTGAGCCGCCGCTACCTGATGGAAGTAATCTCGAGCCATCGTGTCGCCATTCAATTGGGAGTCGTGATTAAGTCGCTTTCGATTGTTGCGGCCTCCTTTCTGGCGGTATTAATCGCCCAGCGCATTGCGCCGCTCTATACCGTCAGCCAGACCATCGCCATCGTAATCAGTCTTGTCTCGGTTTGGGTGTTGTATCTATTTTTTCTCGAGTATTTGCCGCGCCGTCGGGCCGCCCGTCCGATAGACCAAAGCGTCTTGAAATTGATTCCCTTATTTGCACTGGCCTATTTGGCCCTGCGGCCTTTAATGATGCTCTATCGGAGGCTCTTCAGTTTTCATCAAAAGGGGATAAGTGAAGAGAGAAAAGAGGATCTGGTGGAACGAGCGATCGAGACCCTGGCGGAGCGAACCGGCGTCAACGAGCCGCTGGTCGAAGAAGACGAAAGGGAAATGATCGGTCAGATTTTTCAACTCAACGTAACCGAAGTGCGGGAAATTATGATTCCCCGAATCGATATAAAAGGTTTGCCGAAAGAATGCCGCTTGGATGATATCAGAAAATTGACCGATGAAGTTGGATTCTCCCGTTATCCTGTTTATGATCAGACCATTGACAATATTCAGGGAATACTTTACGTAAAAGACCTGTTTACGAAAATGCCTCTTCCGATAGATGAGACAGCTTTTAACGTGACCTCATATATGAGGAAGCCGCATTTCATTCCCGAATCGAAGAAGATAAGCGTACTTTTATCCGAATTCAAAGCGGAGCGGGTGCACATGGCAATCGTGGTCGATGAATACGGTGGGACATCGGGTCTGATTACAATGGAAGATATTCTGGAAGAGATCGTAGGGGATATCAAAGACGAGCACGATTATGAGCCGGCCGAAATGACCAAAATGCCCGATGGTTCTCTCTTGATCGACCCGGGGATTTCGGTGGAAGAACTAACCGAGGAATTGAATCTGGAGTACGAAACGGAAGATTTTGAGACTGTCGGAGGGTTAGTTTACGATCTGGTGGGCTCAGTACCCCTGCAGGGGACAAAAGTTCGCTGGCGGGATCTTCTTTTGGAGGTGGCCGGAGTTGAAGGCCAAAGGATAACGGCTATCAAGGTCCGGCTTAAAAATGAGTCGGGGACTTAAGGATAGCTTCAGATTCTTGCCGTATCTCTATACATTTCAATAAATTGTTGAATTAAATATCTGTCCGAACAGTTTTATTTTTTATTTCCAAAATTGAATTTCAGGTCAATTCTATGACGCCCGCCGCCGTATATTTGGCATCTCTGTCAGGTGCGGCTAAATTTAGTTTGATTTGAGGGTTAAAAAGAATAAATTGGGTTTTCAATTTGCATTTGGAGGAACAAGCGGTGACTAAGACTAAAGAGGATATTTTAAGACTTATTGACGATGCTGATGTCCATTATATCCGGCTCAATTTTACCGATATTCTGGGGCGTCTGAAAGGGATGTCGATTACCCGTTCTGAGATAGAAGCGATTTTGGATCGCGGCCAGGGTTTTGACGGCTCATCGATTGAAGGCTTTGTCCGGATTGAAGAGTCGGATTTGATGGCTATCCCGGATTTGCGAACTTTCCGCATTATCCCGTGGGATATCGGGGGAGAGCGGACCGCCATGATGTTTTGCGATATCCAGAACCACGATGGAACTCCGTATGACGGTGATCCCCGCGGAGTTCTCAAAAAGACGCTTGAGAAATTGGCCCAGAAGGGATGGACGGCATATTTGGGGCCGGAATTGGAATTCTTCTATTTTAAAGATGATAAGACGCCAGAGGCTCTGGATCACAGCGGGTATTTCGATTATGAATCGTTTGATCTGGGAACGCAAGTCGTAAAGAAAACAGTTACGGCTTTGGAATTAATGGGGATTCCGGTGGAGTGCTCGCATCACGAAGTCGCGCCGAGCCAGCAGGAAATCGATTTGAAATATCAGGAAGCGCTGGTAATGGCCGATTTCGCCCAGATTTATAAATTTGTCGTCAAAGAGGTGGCCGCTGAAAATGACATTTATGCGTCGTTTATGCCGAAGCCTGTATTCGGAGAAAACGGCTCGGGGATGCATGCCCATATGTCACTTTTCAAAGGAGATACCAATCTGTTTTATGACAAAGATAATGAATATCAGTTGACGGAACTAGCGCGCGATTTTATGGCCGGAGTCCTGACGCATATAAAAGAAATTACGATGGTATTGAATCAGTGGGTCAATTCCTATAAGCGCTTGGTGGTCGGATATGAAGCCCCGGTTTACATTTCGTGGGGACGGCGCAATCGCTCCAGTCTGGTGCGCGTGCCGATGTTTAAGGCCGGACATGAGAAATCGACCCGAATTGAATTGCGTTCACCCGATCCGGCCTGCAATCCGTATCTGGCTTTTGCCTTGATGCTGGCGGCCGGTGTGCAGGGCATTGAGAAAAAATATCCGCTGCCCAAACCGATTGAGGAAAACATTTTCGAAATGAATTCCGACAAACGGGCCAAATTAAAAATTGATTCGCTGCCCGATTCACTGGAGAATGCCATACGCGAAACGGAAAAATCGAAATTGGTGCGCGAGACGCTGGGAAATCATATCTTTGAAACCTTGATTGCCAATAAAAAAGTGGAATGGGACCAGTATCGAGTCAGTGTCACCGACCACGAAATCAATAAATATCTGTCGTTTTTGTGATAGGTAATTATAAGAGTCTCCCGGCTTCGGCAATAATTGACGGTATCAGGAATAAGAATTTCAGCGCCGTCGACATCTGCCGCACGGCCATAAGTGAGGCCGCCGATACCGGTCAAAAGCTGAATGCTTTTATAACAATCACCGAAAAAAAGGCCCTGCAGCAGGCTGCCGAAATAGACGGAAAGATTGCCCGGGGGGAGAATCCGGGATGTCTGGGCGGTGTTCCTGTCGTTATAAAAGATAATATTTGCTATCGCGATTATCCCACCACCTGCGCCTCCAATATTTTGAAGGGATTTGTGCCTCCCTATGATGCGACGTGCGTCGAGAGATTGATCCGGGCCGGGGCGGTAATTATCGGCAAAACCAATATGGATGAATTCGCCATGGGATCATCGAATGAGAATTCGTCTTATGGGCCGGTTTTGAATCCGGTCGATCGAGGACTAGTTCCGGGGGGTTCATCGGGGGGATCGGCCGCATGCGTGGCGACGGGAATCGTTCCGATTGCTTTCGGTTCGGAAACGGGCGGCTCGGTTCGCCAACCGGCGGCTTTCTGCGGGGTCTACGGTCTGAAACCGACATATGGCGGAATATCCCGCTATGGGCTCGTGGCCTTTGCATCGTCAATGGATCAGATCGGGCCGCTGGCCGGGAATATTCGCGATTTGGCGCTTGCGTACAGCGCGGTCGCGGGCCGTGATGAGAATGATTCCACTTCGGTGGCCTTCGATCATCCTGACTATCCGAATATATTGAATTCGGACAGGAAATTCCGATTCGGTGTGCCCCGGGAATATTTCGCCAGGGGAATTGATCCGGGTGTGGAACAGAGTATTTTCGACGCCATTAATTTATTAAAAAAGAACGGCCATGAGTTCAGCGATGTTTCTCTCCCCCATAGTCCGCTGGCCATAGCGATCTATTATATTATTGCCGACGCGGAAGCATCGTCCAATTTGGCCCGATACGATGGGCTGCGGTACGGTTTGCGAGAAAAAGATGATGATTTGTTGAAAATGTACCAAAAGACCCGTTCGTTGGGATTTGGGGAAGAAGTCAAGCGGCGAATAATGCTGGGGACGTATGTTTTATCCTCGGGTTACTATGATGCTTATTATTATAAAGCCCAACAGGTCAGAGAATTATTGCGGCTCGATTTTGACCGGGTGTTCGAGGAGGTCGATCTGCTGATAACGCCGACATCGCCGACAGCGGCCTTCAAATTTGGGGAAAGATTGAACGATCCCCTGGCGATGTACCTTTCGGATATTTTCACGGCGCCGGCCAACCTGGCGGGCATTCCGGCGATATCCGTTCCCTGCGGAAAAACCGGTGACGGCCGACCGATCGGGCTGCAAATGATGGCGCCTTCATTCGGGGAGGCCTCTCTCTTTCAGGGGGCGTCAATTCTGGAAAAATCGCAGAGTTGAGTTATGTCTTTTGTAGATTCGGGAAATGTAAAAATCTATTATGAAGAAGCGGGACAGGGAACAACCATTATTCTCCTGCATGGATATACTCTGGATCATCGGATGTGGGCTAAGCAGGTAACTTATTTTTCTCCGAAGTATCGCGTCATTACCCTTGATGCCAGAGGACACGGCCGATCCGATTCCCCGGATACGGGATACGCGCGGGAGGACCGCACCGGCGATTTGTGGAATCTCATTCAATATTTGAAAATAGAAAAGTTCCATTTGGTCGGCTTATCGATGGGCGGGGGGGACGCCTTGAGTTTTGCCATTGATCATCAGGAAAGACTCTTATCCTTAACGCTGGCCGATTCGGTTGCCGCAGGATATAAACCAAAAACCAGATTTCGGGACTATATTGACCTTCTCAAGCAATATCCTCCCGAAAAGGCGAAAGAAGTTTTTATAGCATCAACCCTTTCCTATTATGTCGATCGCGACCCGGAGATAAGAGAGCAATTGGAGCAAATGATGTTATCTTTCAGCGGCAAGCCATGGACCGATCCGATGCAGGGGAAATATTCCAAACGGGATGATGTCCGAATGGCGGCCATGGTTCGTATCCCGGTTTTGATAATTGTCGGAAAGAAGGATTTGGCCTGGTTGCCTTTGGCCAAGAGCCTGAATGAGATTTTGCTTGATTCGAAACTAGAGATCCTTCCGGGCGTTGGTCATATGTCCAATATGGAAGCGCCGGAAAAATTTAATGCCCTTCTCGAAAGTTTTTTGTCCGGAATAAGCGGAAAAGGCCTTTAACAATGACGGAAAATAAGTACATTGTTGACGGCTTTGAGGCGGTAATAGGGCTGGAGGTGCACGCCCAGCTGACAACCACATCAAAGATATTTTGCGGGTGCAAGAATGAATATGGGTTTCCGCCCAACACCCTGACTTGTCCCGTCTGTCTGGGTCTGCCGGGCGCTCTGCCGGTGTTAAATAAGCAGACGGTAGAATATGCGATGAAAATGATTCTGGCGGTCGGGGGAAAAGTGCATCTTCGGTCCGTTTTTGCCCGAAAGAATTACTTCTATCCCGATCTTCCCAAGGGGTACCAGATATCGCAATATGACCGGCCTATCGGTGAAGGGGGAGCGGTCGCATTTAAAACCCAAAAGGGAGAAACGAAGAAAGTACGTATTACGCGAATTCATCTGGAAGAAGACGCGGGGAAATCGTTACATCCTGAAGGGGGGGAGAATTATACGCGGGTCGATCTAAATCGATGCGGGGTTCCGCTTATCGAAATTGTCACGGAGCCGGATATTTCTGCCCCCCACGATGCCTACGCCTATCTGACGAAATTGAAGCAGATTCTGCAATATCTGGGGATTTGCACGGGTGATATGGAGAAAGGACAATTGCGCTGTGATGCGAATGTCTCGGTGCGCCCGATCGGTTCTTCGGAACTGGGCGTCAAAACCGAAGTCAAAAACATGAATTCCTTCCGGTGGGTGGAGCGGGCCCTGGCGTTCGAAATTGAGCGTCAGGTGCAAGTTGTAAAATCCGGAGGCAAAGTAGAGCAGGCGACCATGCTATGGGATGAACGGCGGCAGGCGGCGGAACCGATGCGGACCAAAGAGGAATCGCACGACTACCGCTATTTCCCGGAGCCGGATCTGGTAGATCTTGTAATCGATGAAAAATGGCTGGAATCGGTAAAAGAAAGCCTTCCCGAATCAGCCGAAGCTCGCGCCAAAAGATTTGTGTCTCAATATGCCATCCCTGAATATGATGCCGGGGTTCTGACGGAAAACAGAGAGCTGGCTGATTATTACGAAGCGGTTATGAAGAATTTCGACGACGGCAAGGCGGCCTCGAATTGGATAATGACGGAACTCCTGAAAGTCATAAATGAAGAACGAGCCGCAATTGAGAATTATCGGATAAATTCCGGAATGATTTCGGAATTGCTTACATATGTAAAAGAGGGGCGCATTTCGGGGAAAATGGCCAAAGATGTTTTTGAAGAAATGGTTCTGTCGTCGCGGTGGCCGAAGGAAATTATTATGTCAAAGGGACTGACCCAGATTTCGGACGAAACGGCAATTATGGCGATTATAGATAAGGTAATTTCGGAGAATCCGGACAACCTGAAAAAATATCGCAGTGGCAAAAATCAGATTTTTGGGTATTTTATAGGGCAGGTAATGAAAGCGACCGAGGGTAAGGCGAATCCCGGACTGGTCAATAAATTATTGAAGGAGAGACTGGATGAATCTGCCGGCTAAACTGGCGGTATTTATTTCCGGCGGCGGAACCAATCTCCAGGCCCTAATTGATTCGGCAAAAGCAGGAAGATTATCGGCGCAGATAGGCTTGGTTGTCTCCAGCCGTAACGATGCTTATGGTTTGGTACGGGCCCAAAATGAGGGAATCAGCACTTTCGTATATCGCGCTCAAGATTATCAAACCCCCGATGAAGGGACGGAGCATTTGCTTCATATACTTGAGGAATATGATATCGAATATATCGCGCTGGCGGGGTATTTAAAAATGATTCCCCTGGCCGTTATCAGGAAATATAAAGATCGCATTGTAAATATTCACCCGGCCCTGCTTCCCAGATACGGGGGCAAGGGAATGTACGGGCATTTTGTCCACGAAGCGGTCCTGGCTTCGGGAGACCGGGAATCGGGAGCCACAGTGCATATAGTCGATGAAATATATGATCATGGAAGAATATTGATGCAAAAAAAGGTGCCGGTTAATCCCGGCGACACGCCCGATAGCCTGGCGGAACGGATTTTAGCGGTGGAGCATCAAATTTATTCCGAGGCTCTGGAGCAATTAATTAAAGGAAATATAAAATCATGGAAAAAATAGTACTGCAGACCAATATCAAAGAGTACCCCCTGTTTTCAAAAGGGAAGGTTCGAGATGTATACGATTTAGGGGACAAATTACTGATTATTGCGACCGATCGCGTATCGGCTTTTGATGTGGTGTTGCCCAATGGTATTCCGGGAAAGGGACGGGTGCTGACGCAGATGTCGCTTTTCTGGTTTAATTTATTAAAGGATACGATTGACTCGCATTTGATAACCGCCGAGGTGGATGAATATCCGTCCGATTTGCACAAGCATCGCGAAATTCTCGGGGGACGATCGATGCTGGTGGTGAAAGCGAAGCGGATCGATATTGAATGTGTCGTTCGCGGGTATATATCCGGCTCGCTGTGGAAGGAACTGCTGGCGGCCCGCAAAGGAGGCAACAATGAAGTGCACGGCTTTGCGTTTCTTCCGGATTTAAAAGAATCCGACAAATTACCGGCCCCCATATTTACCCCATCAACCAAAGCCGAAAGCGGCCACGATGAGAATATTTCATTTGAACAAATGGTCAAGGCCATCGGGAAGGAGACGGCTGTCATGTGCCGGGACAAATCGCTTGCCATTTATACCAAAGCGGCCGATTACGCCCGCAAAAAAGGGATAATAATCGCCGACACCAAATTCGAGTTCGGCTTTCATGATAAGAAGTTCATAATAATCGACGAAATCCTCTCGCCGGATTCGTCCCGATTCTGGCCGGTCAGCCTTTATTCGCCCGGAAAGGGACAACCCTCATTTGACAAGCAGATTATTCGGGATTATCTTAACACCATTGATTGGGATAAGACCCCTCCGGCGCCGGTTTTGCCGGATGAGATAGTGGCTAAAACAACCGCCAAGTACAAGGAAGCGGAACAATTATTATTGGGCAAATGATTATGACAGATTTAATAAAAATAAAACGGGCGTTAGTTTCGGTTTCCGATAAGACCGGGCTGCTTGAACTCGCTCAGGCTTTATCCGATTCGGGAGTGGAGATAATTTCAACCGGCGGAACCCTGGCAGCCCTGAAAAAAGGGGGGATTCAGGCCATCTCGGTCTCGACCTTTACCGGGGAGCCGGAGATTCTGGGGGGGCGGGTCAAAACTCTTCATCCCAAGATTCACGCCGGCATATTATATCGGCGCGATAATAAGGAAGATATCGAGGAATTGGCTCATCACGAGTATAAGCCGATCGATATGGTGGTTGTCAATCTTTATCCGTTTGAGAAGACAGTCGGCAATCCCATAGCGACCGAAGAGGAGATTATCGAAAATATCGATATCGGGGGACCGTCGATGATAAGAGCCGCCGCCAAGAATTTTGAGGGTGTGGCGGTGGTATCGAGTCCGCAGGACTATAGTGATGTCATGGGCGAAATGGATAAGAATGATGGGGCGCTGGGGCTCAATTTTCGCCGTAATTTGGCCGGTAAGGCCTTTTCTCTGACCAATACTTATGATAAAGCGGTTTCCCATTATTTTCAATTCGGACGGGAAAAGGAAATCGAGCAATTTCCCAATCAATTGGATTTCTCTTTCAATCTGAAATCGACTCTTCGTTACGGAGAGAACCCCCATCAGCAAGGGGCCTTTTATCAGGACAAAAATTATCATGGTGCGACTCTCTCCAGAGCGGAGATACTGGCCGGGAAAGAGCTGTCCTATAACAATATTGCCGATATGGACGCCTGTCTTGATATGGTTCTTGATTTCAAAGAACCGTTTGCCTGCATTTTGAAGCACGCCAATCCCTGCGGGGCCGCCGCAGGAAAAACCCTGGCGGAAGCCTATGAAAATGCGCTGGCATCCGATCCGCTCTCGGCTTTCGGGTCAATCATCGGGCTCAATCGCGTGATAGATATCGATACGGCGAAACTGTTGAACGAGACCCAGTTTATAGAGTGCATCCTGGCTCCCGGATATGCTCCCGAAGCATTGGAGTTGATGAAGAAGAAGAAAACCCGTCGGCTGTTAGCGCTTCCGGAAATTTTATCCGGAAGAACACCGGGGGAAATGGTCTTCAAATATATTCGCGGGGGGATTCTGTATCAGACCGCCGATGAGGGGGAATTGCTGGAAAGTTCGCTTCAGCTGATTACCACCAAAAAGCCGACCAAAGATGAAATCAAATCACTCCTATTTGCCTGGAAAGTTGTAAAGCACACTAAATCGAACGCCATTGTAATTGTAAAGAATCTGGCCACAGTTGGAATCGGCATGGGGCAGACATCAAGGGTGGATGCCTCGGCTCTGGCGGTCAAAAGAGCCGGTGACCGGGCCAAAGGGGCGGTTTTGGCGTCCGATGCTTTCTTCCCGATGCCGGATGGCGCGGAGGTGGCTTTGCAAGCCGGAGTAACGGCCATTATTCAGCCGGGCGGCTCCAAAGGGGATCCGGAGGTCATAGAGGCTGTCGAGAAGGCGAGTGCGGCCATGGTTTTTACCGGCATAAGGCATTTTAAGCATTAGAATTGACCCTGCTTCATTAAATATTCTTTTAAAGCGGCAGTTTATCCTTGCATACGCCGCCTTTCATAATATATTTATGGTTAGAATTTGATGCTTGGAAAGGAATCGCCGTGGGTGATAGGGTTCTTGAAATAGTGGTTCTGCTTATGTCTCAGATTCGAGAATCCAAGGGACGGATTGAGAATCTGGAAGATATGTCGGATCGGCTAAAAAGCCAGGGGTTTACCGATAATGAGATTAGTTCGGCTTATTCCTGGGTTCTGGACCAACTTCAGACCGATTCCCAATTTTTGTACAATTTTTCCCGCTCCGGCAATTCTTTTCGTGTCCTTACGGACAAAGAACGACAGCATTTTTCGATTGAAGCCCTGGGATATCTCCTCCAATTACGGTATCTGGCGCTCCTGAATGACAGCCAATTGGAACAGATATTGGAGCGGAGTACTTTGGTAGGGCCCCCGCCCGTGAATCTGGCCCAACTAAAAGTGGTTATCGGCACGGTGCTGTTCCATGAGACGGGGCATCCGGAGTTGATTCGTCAACCGGCCTATTTCTTCCAGGATGAAGAAGGGCTGATAAATTAGCATTCGGCTATTCTTTAAAAATAAATCTTGATGTCTTTGCAGGGTAAGAAAATAATTGTCGGCCTGACCGGCGGTATTGCGGCATACAAAACGCCCGGTTTAATCCGTCTTTTGAAAAAGCATTCGGCGGAAGTGCGGGCCATTATGACCGACGCCTCCGCCAAATTTATTACCGAATTGACGATTGAGACGGTATCGCAGAATCCGGTGGCGCGGGAGATGTTTCCGGCCGACCGCTTTGTGGGGACACATCATATCGATCTGGCCGATTGGCCGGATTTATTTGTAATTGCGCCGGCGACAGCTAATTTTATCGCAAAGGTGGCTTCGGGAATCTGCGATGATTTGCTGACTACGGTGATGTGTGCCACCAGGAAACCGGTTATGATCGCTCCGGCCATGAATTCCAATATGTATCTCAATCCGATAACGCAGAAGAATATTCAATATCTGAAATCGCTGGGGTATCATTTCATTGATCCCAATGAGGGGGAATTGGCCTGCAATACGGTCGGTTGGGGGCGGATGGCCGAACCGGAAGAGATTCATCAAACCATAATTAAGTACTTTCAAAAAAAAAAGTCCTTAAGCGGTAAAAAGGTGTTGGTCACGGCCGGTCCCTGCCGCGAGCCGATCGATCCGGTGCGGTATATTTCCAACCGCTCCTCCGGCAAGATGGGGTATGCCATCGCTTTGGCCGCCCATGATGCAGGGGCGGAGGTTGTTCTGATTTCGGGGCCATCACAGCTTCAAATGTCTTCGGATTTAAAATTAATCAGAGTGGAAACGACCGAAGAAATGTATGCGGCGGTCAAAAAGCAATTCGGCCGGACAGATATTCTAATCATGGCGGCGGCCCCGGCGGATTATAAACCAAAGAAAATCGCTCGAGAAAAAATAAAGAAGGGGACCGATATATCGGTTGAACTGACGGCCACGATTGATATATTATATTCTCTGAAATCATTAAGAAGTAGAGATCAAACGATAGTCGGATTTGCGCTGGAGACCGACAATGCGGAAAAAAACGCCCTAAAGAAACTTAAGGACAAAGGACTGGATTTGATAGTTCTTAACAGTACGGAAGATAGCCCGGCCTTTGAGAGTGATATCAACAAAGTCACTTTAATTTATAAAAACGGCAGAACCGAACCGCTGGCATTGATGGCGAAAACGGAATTGGCGCATATATTAATCGAAAAAATCGCGGAATTGAAGAAGAAATGAAAACCGCAAAGAAGAAAATCGATCCGAAAACCTCGGCGCTATTAATCAAAGCGGCCAAGGCACAAGTCGAGAGTGGCATCGGCGATATTGTCATAAATCGTACCAATATATTGAAGAAGCGGCGCAGTCTTAGCGGACGCCTAACAGCGGATCCTGAAGCGATTTCTCATTATCAGTCCATCGAGGAGCATTATCAGGCCATCAAAAATTGTCAGAAATGTCCATTGGGCAAAACCCGGACCAAGTTCGTGTATGGGGTCGGAAACCCGAACGCCGATGTCTTATTTATCGGGGAAGCACCGGGGCGTGATGAAGATTTGCAGGGAGAGCCGTTTGTAGGCCGGGCCGGGCAATTGCTGGATAAAATTCTGGCGGCGATTCATTTTGACCGGAAAGTGATTTATATCGCCAATATTTTAAAATGCCGGCCGCCGAATAATCGCGACCCCCAGCCGGATGAAATGGCCATGTGCACGCCGTATCTTCTGGAGCAAATTCATTTGATAAAACCGAAAATTATTTGCGCCCTGGGACGGATAGCGGCGCAGGCTTTGCTTCAGACCACGACGCCAATCGGAAAATTGCGGGGCCAATGGCATGAATTCCAAGGGGTGCCATTCATTGTAACATATCATCCGGCGGCGCTACTTCGTTTCCCGGCATATAAAAAGGATGTATGGGACGACGTGCGGATGTTGCGGGCCAAATTCGATGAAATGACCAAATAGGTACAGCAGATGGCAATGAAATCACGGCTAAATACGA
>CALMKK010000339.1 GCA_937867135.1 uncultured candidate division Zixibacteria bacterium | reverse complement strand
TGTCGGGGTAGCCTCATCCCGATACAAAGGGACCTTCTATCTTTACTCCTTCAGCGTCGGCTCCGGATCGGATCATAATAAGATGGTTTTCGTGGAATCGCTCTTGGCGGAGAATAATATCTCATCGGCTCTTTATTGTTCCGACCCGTCGGTTGATATGACTCTGCACAAGGCCGACAAAAGGGCCGTCCTTTACGTAGTCTGCCCGCCGGCCGGGGAGTTGGCCGCCACCGCCGACAGTTCCAGCCGGGAAGTCATCATTCGGGTCGATCTGCGCAAATTGGGAATAATGGCCGCCAAAGTGAAGATGACCGATTTACTGGCGGGCGAAAACGCCCAGCCGCTGAAGTTCACGACCGACAGCCTGAAACGAGGCGTTTCCATCAAAGTCGATTTCCCCAATGGATATATGTTTCTGCTGGATCAGAAATAAACGAGATATTCGAGCTTTAAATTAATAGCAGGGCGACCTTCGCAGTCGCCCTTTTATTTTGGATTGTCCGATTATAATCTTTTATAATTTCCCATGTTACGGTCGGGGATCGGAAGGATTGATTCCGGCCGCGGCGGAGGCGGCTGCAATGCTGTTGTATTTGCGGCAAAGAGCGATATATCCATTGACCGCCGCACCCATCCCCAGAAGAAATGTCAGCACGTAGATGACCCAACCCAGATAAGGCAGCTGGAAAAGGACAGTCAGGATAATGAGCCCGATTATGAACTCCAGGGCCATCGAGAAAGTCCGCAATTTGTTGACGGCCCGCAAAAGCAATTTCCCCACGTAGATGGAGACATATATCTTCCCTATATAAAAAAGCATGATGCCGAAGCCCAGGAGAAATATCCCCAGCGGCAGACCGACAATCAGAATCATCAGGAAAAATGCCACAGCGGTGCAAATAATAAAAGTGAGACATCCGACCGCAAACGTGAACCAGAATTTCTTTTCTATCTGAATAACGGCTTGCCCGGTGTGGGACTTGAAAGAAAATATCAGGATAATTCCGACCAGCAAGGCCATTATGAAAAGCAGAATACGAGTTAGAACGGAAAAGACCGACAAACCTTCTTCGGCCGCCTTTTTTTCCTCGGGACGTTTCCAGGTAGTTTCCCCCTGCACCACCGCGCCGCTTTCTATGACCGCCTCGGTCTTCGAAGTGTATTTGAGGTTTCCCTTGATATTGGCCGGAGGAATAATCACCAATTTTTCAACTTCCCCGGTGACATCGCCGTTAACAATCCCCGAGATAATGACATCACTTCCGCCGAGCGTGAGATTGCCGTTGACTGTGCCGTCGATGGTCATCCTCTGTCCGTAAAAATTGGCGTCGCGCGTAATGACGGCTTTGTCGCCCAGACTGAGGTCATTTCCGAAAGCCAGCAAATTGCCGAGCACCTGACCATTGACATTGACGATATTGCCGAAAAGACGGGCCGATTTTTCGATTGTACCATTGAGGTCAACCCGATATCCGAAAAGGTTGGCGTTTCCGCCGACTTCGCCGACCGTATTTATATCATAACAAAAGGCCGTGAAATCACCGGTGACCCGGCCATACAACTTGCCGTTGTTGGAGAAAATATATACATCGTCGTCTATCTTTTCATCTTTGGCGATAGAAACCGTCTTGCGAGACATAAATTGGGAGGGAAATGATATTGCCGGGAGACAAATGATTAGCAACATGATTGCAAGGATATGGCGATAATGATTCATGGCCTGATCCTTTTCTCGATTTTAGGAGACACTAAAATTTTTGGCCCTCTCTGTTTGCGGCAAAAGCAAATACCCGTTGCCCGTAATGCCTTTTTTTTATATTATGTTACCGAATTGAAAGAATAGCAATATAAAACTGCCATGAATGTCTTATACCTTCTTTCGCTTGCGCTCATCATTTTCATATTTGCCTACCGGACTTATGGCAATTTCATTTCCCGTCGCCTGGGCCTTGACGCCGACCGTCCGACTCCGGCGGTGGAAAAAAACGATGGCGTCGATTATGTGCCGACTCGCCTGCCGGTTCTCTTTGCCCACCATTACTCGGCCATTGCCGGTGCCGGTCCGATAATCGGACCGACTCTAGGTATTCTATACGGAATCGGGCCGGTTTGGTTGTGGATAGTTTTCGGCGGCATCTTTTTCGGCGCGGTTCATGATTTCACCGCGCTTTTCGCTTCCGTTCGCGAGAAAGGGAGTTCCATGGCGGAAATAGCCCGAAAGGCTTTGGGCGATTCCGGATTTCTGATGTTTATTACTTTCACCGGTATTATGCTGGTGCTGGTAACGTCGGCTTTCCTGTCGCTGACCGGTATTTCCCTGACTTCTATCTGGCCGACCGATAAGCTGGGGCTGGCCCCCGGTCAGATTCTTTTACATACGCGTCTGGTAAATGGTCAGGAAATGGGTGTAATTGGCGGGATCGCCTCCACTTCCGTTGTCATCATAACTCTGGCCGCGCCGCTTCTGGGTTATCTGATTTTCAAAAAAAACTTGAGGACCAGCATATCTTTTATGCTGGCGGCTTTGGTATGCTTTATCTCGATTTATGCCGGTTTTAAATTCCCTGTCAGCATGCCCAGTTTCACCTGGATGATTATCCTTTCCATTTATGTCTTATTCGCCTCGGGTCTGCCGGTTTGGATGATATTGCAGCCGCGCGATTTTATCAATGTTCAGATCCTATATGCGGGGATGGCGGCGATTCTGTTCGGTATTGTCGTGGCTGGAATCAAAGGGGTCAAAGTCGGAATGCCGCTTATGAATCTGGCCGAAGGAAGCCGAAATATGGGACCGGTCTGGCCGATGCTTTTTATTATTATCGCCTGCGGCGCAATATCCGGTTTTCATGCCCTGGTGGCAGGTGGAACATCGTCAAAGCAATTGGCCAAAGAATCACAGGCCAAGACAATCGGCTTTGGAGGAATGCTTCTGGAATCGCTTCTGGCAATCCTGGTCGTTCTGGTAGTGGCATCGTCGCTGAAGCTCGACGATTATATGAAAATTACATGGCCGACGGAAGGTGCCGGAAACCCCATCCTGGCTTTCTCTCTGGCAGTGGGACATTTGATGAATAGTGCCTTCGGTCTCTCTGTGGCGCTCGGTTCAATAATCGGAATATTGATGGTTGAGGGTTTTGTAGTGACCACCCTTGATGCCGCCGTTCGGCTCAATAGATATATCATTGAAGAACTCTGGCGTCGGATTTTCAAAAAGCAGCCCAATATCTTGAAAAATTACTGGTTTAATTCCGGGATTGCCGTTGTCGCCATGTTTATTCTGGCCGTGACCAATGGCTATCGCCTGATATGGCCCATTTTTGGGGCCAGCAATCAATTGCTGGCCGCTCTGACTCTAATTGCGGTAACGGCCTGGCTTAATTTGGCGGGGAAGAGGTCGTGGTTTACGCTTATCCCGGCAGTCATTATGGTGGTGACGACAATAGCCTCTCTTCTTTATTCCCTTATCGTCGAATATATTCCAAAAGCCAATGTAATTCTGTCAGTTACGGATATAATTCTGCTTGTCCTTTCTATTGGGGTAGTGCTTCAAACCGTCCGCAAATCTATTCTTACGTCCAGGGCCGGGGAAGCGGCCGCAAATTCCCTGTAATCTTTTAAGTCCCAATAAATAATACCTCTAATCTGCCGATAATTTACCGAAAGAGCACGTAAAGAAGCCTGGCTTGAGTCGGACATCTTGTAGGGTAAATTATGAAGATTTTTCAGGATAAGGGAAAAACTTTACTTCCCCGGGTGGACTCGATATTTCTGATTTCCCGGTTGCTGACGGTTATTGCCACCATCTGGATTTTCCTTTTCCTCAAAACCTCTCTGCGCGAGTCGCTTATTTTGGCGGTTCTGTCGGCAACTTTTCTTATCCAAATGGGGATTTTCGGTTATCTCGTAAAGAAAGGCAAATACGACCTCAAGAAGCCGTACCTGTCAATCATAATTTTCGACCTTATTTTCATATCGACTCTCATCAATTTTTCCGGCGGCATCAAATCCGATTTTTTTCTATTGTATTATCTGACGGTCTCTTTCTCCGCTTATATGCTGACATTGGGGGTGGCGGTGGCGCTGACCGCCCTGGTGAGCATTACCTATGCCTTGCTGGTGCTGGGAGATGTTCAGTTTTATAGTCTGGTGCCGCTTATTCTACGCTTCGGGTTCCTCTGGTTTCTTCTTTTTGCCATTTATTTTGTTTCCGATTACATCCGTCGCTCGGAACGGCGTCTTCTGAATCTGTTTGATACCCTGAATCAGCGCACCGCCGAACTGGAGAAATCGCAGGCCCATCTGGAGATGATTCACGAGCATTCGCGCGCTCTGGCCGGCATTCTTGATATTGACGGTGTCATTGAGGAAGTAATGAATATCATGGGGGGACTTCTGGCTTATCCGGCCAGCGGTCTGCTTCTCTCGGGGCCTGGGAAGAATTTTATTTATCGCGGCCGCAATATCGGCGGGCAGAATAATTTCCATCTTAAAGCCATAGAGGGCAACCGCCAGGAATTGTTGCGGCTGGTGGTGCAACAGGAAGAATCGGCCACGGTCAATGATATCAGCACCCGGAATGACTATCAGCCGCTCAAAACGGCGACCCGGGGCGTAATGCTGGTGCCGATGATTGCGCATGGAAAAACGATCGGGGTCTTGACCGCGGAATCGCCGCAGGCGGGCGCTTTTACGGAGCGCGATGAAAAAATGCTTTCGGTGGTGGCCCGGTCGGCCGCCCTGGCCATCGACAACGCCATGTTGCATCGCCGGATGGAGGAGTTGACCATCACCGATGAATTGACCGGAATTTTCAATTACCGTTATTTCGCCGAAAAATTGAAAGAAGAACAGCGCCGCGCCTCTCGTTATAATCTTCCTTTGTCCTTAATAATGCTTGATATTGACTGGTTCAAAAAATTCAACGATACTTATGGGCATGAAGTCGGAAATATCGTCTTAAAAGGAATAACCGGAGTCGTCAAAAAATGCATTCGCGACGTAGATATTTTTTGCCGCTACGGCGGCGAGGAATTTGTTATTATTCTGCCGCAGACGCCGCGCATAGAAGTGTCGCGTATCGGCGAACGTATCCGCCAGCAGGTGGAGGCGGCCGTTTTCGGCGGCGGGGATAATATTCCGGAATTGAAAGTGACGGTATCGGTCGGAGTAACATCATTTCCGGAGAATGGCAAATCGCACGATGAAATATTGTCGATTGCCGATCAGGCGCTCTATCGTGCCAAAGGCGCCGGGAAAAATTTGGTGTGTGTGATTTAATATGATTGAACGCTTGGGACAGCTCTTTTTTACCGGATTCGACACGGAAAAACCGTCGGATGAATTTCTTGACTTTGTGGGACAAGAAGCGATCGGCGGAGTAATCCTTTTCGAACCGAATTGCAACCCTCACAGTCTGGCCGAAGAGAGCATCAAGAAAATTCAAGCCGTCTCGACCATGACACCTTTCATAGGGGTCGATCAGGAAGGGGGGCGAGTCTGCCGCTTTCGGGGCGTCCCGGCCGAGTTTGAAGCGCCGTCGGAGTACGGCCGAAAAGGTAACCTGGAATTGTTCGCCGAACATTATGAGCGGGCTGTCTACTATCTTAATTCCCTGGGGGTAAATCTTTTATTTGGGCCGGTGGCCGATCTCAATCTCAATAAGGCCAATATCTGTATTGAAGGTCGGACGTTCGGGCGCAATCCGGCCAAAGTTATCCCCTTTATCGAAAAAGCGGTGCGGCTGGCCGGCCGGGCCGGGATAATTTCATGCCTTAAGCATTTCCCCGGATTCGGCGCGGCCATTAATGATCCGCATAAAAAAATGGCCGTTGCGGAATATGATTTCCAGACCTTTATAAATCGCGAAGCCTTGACTTTTAAGGCCGGAATCGCCGGCGGCGTCGATATGATTATGACCACCCACTTGATTCTCTCCGCTTTTGACGACCATCCGGTGACAATCTCGGAGAGCATCATTCGTAAATTGCTCCGGGAAACGCTCGATTTCGACGGTATTGCGATAACCGACGATCTCTTAATGGGGGGCGCCGAAGATCTGGGCTCTATCGGGGAGCGCGCACTCAAAGCGTTTCAGGCCGGACACGATATGCTTCTGTTCGGGCGAGACTTCCGCGCCGCCCGGGAAGCCATGAAATATTTCAAAGAGGCCTACCGGAACGGGCTAATCGACAAAAGCCGCATTGGCGTCTCTCTGGATCGGATATCCGGAATCAAGTCGAAACTAATTATACCGGTAACATAGTCGATGATGCTCCGGGAGTTAATCAAACGTAAACAATTGACAGTGCTCGGTCTGAACTCGGGAACATCGGCCGATGGCCTCGATCTGGCGGCGGTGCAATTGGATTTTACGAAAACACGGCCGAAAATAAAATATTTTTACGGCAAAACCGTCGCCTATCCCAAAGACCTTTCCCTTAAGATAGATGCCGCCATAAATAATCGTCTGCAATCGATCGACGATTTGGTTTTATTGGATCGGCGGCTGGGAGTTTTCTTTGGTGAACAGGCGGCCCGTATCATTCGTCTTCTCAAGGCAAGAAATATAAAAATTGATCTGGTGGCTTCCCACGGACAGACAGTTCGGCATCTTCCGGGGAAATTTATATATAAAGGAAAAAAGCAAAGCGCCACCTTGCAGTTGGGTCATCCCGAGTCAATCGCGGAAGCAACCGGACTGGTTACGGTGGCCGATTTTCGTCAGGCCGATATAGCGATGGGCGGTGAAGGGGCGCCGGTTACGACCGGTGCCATGAGTCTCCTTTTTTCCAATAAAAAAGAGAGCCGCCTTCTTATCAACATCGGCGGTATCGCCAATTATTTCCTTTTTCCGGCAGGCAATCGATTCGACCAAATTAAAGCCCGCGACTGCGGTCCCGGAAATTCGCTGATAGATATTTTGACCCGACAGCTTTTCGGCAAAAAATATGATGCCGACGGCAAATTGGCGGCCCGCGGAGAGATTTCATGGCGGCTCCTGTCGCTTCTATTGTCGGATAAATTTCTGAAAGGGCAGTTTGGAGTTTCGACCGGGCGGGAGCGATTTGGAGAAAAATTCGCCGGGAAGATTTTGCGTTATGCCGGTAAACTGCACCTCAAACGGGAAGATATTCTCGCCACCGTTACCGAGTTGACCGCCGTTTCGATTGCAAAAAATATCGGCGCCGATATAATCCATCACAAAATTGAAAATATTCATCTTTTCGGCGGCGGTTGGAAAAATAGATATCTTATGGCCCGCTTAAAAAGCAATTTGCCCGATGTAAACCTTATCGCCGTTGACAAACTCGGTTTTAATCCCGACTATCTGGAAGCGGTTTGCTACGCGATTATGGGCGGCTTGACCATCCGGAGCATTATAACCGGGTTGCCAAATGTTACCGGGACCGGAGGCCGGGCGATTGCAGGAAAAATCGTGCAACCAGCCGGACGCTGAAAAGGAAAATAATGGCCTTTCTTAATAAACAATTCTTTCCAATAACCGTTCGACCGACATTTCGTCTCCTAATCGGTCTGATAATTGTCCTTTTGGTTTGGGGATGCAGTGCCGTCCCGCAATTGCACGAAGGGGAAGAGTTGGTCAATGTGCGGTTGCCGTTCGTGCGGATCCTGGTCGAAAACGATACTCCCGAAGTGAATATATCAAGTCATGGTTCATATTCACTCGAAGGTTTGGAAGGGGAGAAGAGCTCTGTTTATTATGCGTCTCATCCGATTCAAATACGGCCGGAACATGGAATGATGTCGGTTTCCGCGAAACGGGACCGGATCGGCGGCCGTTTCGACGAGGTTTTGGTGATGCCGCGCGGCAAGGGGTATTTGGAATACAACGGCAAAGGATTTCGCGGTATGCTTCGGATATTGCGTCACGGAATGAATCTTCGTGTGATAAATGTGGTTCACCTTGATGACTATCTCAAAGGGGTGGTGCCGCCGGAGATGGGCAAGGTCACTTCCGATGACCTGGAAGCAATTAAAGCGCAGGCCGTGGCGGCCCGGACTTATTCGATGTCCCGTCTGTCGCAGTACCCGGGCGAACCGTATGATATGCGCAATGATGTCACCGATCAGCTGTATGAGGGGGTGGAGGCCGAAGTCCCTCTGGTTTCGGAAGCGATCGAAGCCACGCGCGGATATGTGATTAAATTCGAAGATGCCTTTATCACCGCTTATTATCATTCCACTTGCGGGGGATATACCGATGATATTGAAGAAGTCTGGGATAAACCGGCGGCGCCGTACCTTCGGGCCGTCGACGACAGCGGCGCTTGCGATTGGTCCAAATATTACCGTTGGCATGAATCCTATACCGCCCAGCAGTTGAAGATGCGTCTCGAGCAGTATCTTTCCGCCGACCGCGGCCGGGAAGTGCATCTGGACGACATAACCGATATCAGGATAATTTCCCGCACCGCCGGGGGAAGAGTAGCGGAGATGATTGTCAAAACCGCATCCCGAACCTATACTTTCGGCAAGGATCGGATCCGCTGGGTTTTCAAGCGCTCCTCCAATCCGGAATTGATTCTTCAATCGGCCCGTTTTAATGTCGAACCGGTCTATGATGATTCCGGCCGGCTGGTGAAAGTCGATTTCGACGGGGGCGGCTATGGACATGGGGTTGGAATGTGTCAATGCGGAGCGATGGGGATGGCCCGTAAGGGTCGGAAATTCGATCAAATCCTGACCTTCTATTATCGCCATACCAATATCGTAAAATTGTACTGATTGTTTCCCTGCGTCATATTTATTATTTCCAATCGGGCCGAGATTGCTATATTTAGGCCTGATGATTTCTCATGAAGAGCCTAATAGCCTTATTCTTAATTCACGGCAGTCATTGCGGCCGTTCGGAAACGATCTCTGGATAATCAATACCGGCCGAGCCATTCTGGAGGCCGTAGAGCATGGGGAAACTGTTTTAGCTTCGGTCGGAATGAGCAGCTGGGAGATACTCTTATATTTTGCCTCACGTTATAAAGCGAAGTTGAAAATATTCGCGCCCATGCCCAATGATAAAGGAATCGATGAAGTCAAAGCCGCCATAAAAGAAGATTTTCATCTTGACGCCGACCGGATTGAATGGCGGTTAATTGATATAATTAATGGAAGGGATAATAAACGGAAATTCCAGACTGAACGGGATCGGCTAATTTTGCAGGAAGCGAAAAAGGCATACCCGGTGTCCATCCGTCCCGGCGGAAATCTGGAAAGGCATTTGCATGAAATGGCACTTTCGAATATCAGTATCGATGAAAAATATCGAATTAAATATTATGAGCCATTGCGAATCTGCAAAATTGTCATAGATAGAAAGCGAATTAATTCTCAAATTGATACTATTCTTGATAATTATCTAATCCACTGGACCAGGACATCCAATGGCCGCTGGCCGGGGGAAACCTCATATCAATTTTATGATGCCATTGTCAGCTCCAAAGATCGTTACCCTCGCTCCGCGTTTGATACTCTTATTAGAATCATGTCCGAAAATAAATTACGGGCGTCATCAAGACATTACCGCAAAGGGGCCGGCGCGGTTCCGTTTTCAGGGTTAAAGCCGTCCGAGGCGTCGGGATTAATGCGCTGGCGGGCCCGCTATCAGGAAATGACGTTCGAACCGTACGGAATTGCCATCCGGGCCGAATATGCCCGCGAAATGGGAATCAGAAAAGTTTATTACGGTCAGTCGGAGATGTTTCAATATCTTGATGAAATAGACAAACCGTACTTTCAAAATATCGGGATCAAAGGTTTCTGGATGCCGGAAAAGGAGTACCGTTATATCGGAGATTTTGACCTTTCGAGCCTTTGTCCGGGTATGGCGACCATTATCGTTCTCCATAAAGAGGAAATTGAAAAAGTTCGCTCTATCGGCTGTCTGCCGGTGGTTAGCTATTACACCGATTAATTCCGCTTTTATCTTAAGATTATAGTTCGGTTTCAGGTTCAACCGCGCGGGGAGATTCAAAATCGGGCGGGGAGATATGCAAGATTATTCCCGGGAGCATGGTATTTATGATGGTATAAACAACAATTCCGCCGAAGAGCGAAGGGGGAATATTAAAACGATCCCGCAAAATAGCAATTATGACCAGAGAAAAAACCAGGGTGGGAAGCATCGATAGGCCGATCCGCACGCTGTTTCGGACGGTCTCATGAAGCATCACTTTGCGATGCGCCGCCACTACCAGGAGACGCAGCGGAATAATAATCGCCGCCATAATCAACCCGATATAAAGCGCCGGTAGAGAGAAATGAGCCATTTCTAAACCCAAACCGGCCGAGAAAAAATAAAAGGGGACGAAAAATGAAGCGAATACCTCCACGGCGTAGAGCATTTTCGCTGACGCCAGGGACGGCAGAACGGTCCGAAATCGCTGAGCCGTTATGCCGACCACAAACGCTCCCACCAGATAATAGACCCCCAAATGCATGGTAAGAAAAGCGCTGGCAACCGCCACGATCAGAAGAAAGGCAAATTCCGAGTTTGGCGCAAAGGGGGCCAATTTCAGGGCAAAAAAGCGGAACAAAACGGGCAGGACGGCGACCATGGCTATCAAAATTAAAAAAGAATATCCCAATTTAGTCATACTGACCGATTGAAGTGTGATGAATAAAACGACAAGGGCGACCAATTCGGTGGCAATGGCTTTGGACCTGACCCAGAATTGCTCCCGTTCGTCAAGACCGAATTGCATGATGGAGTCGAGAATAAATCCGGTTGACGGAGTTATTAAAGCGAGGGCCGTCAGGAGTGCGGCCCGAATTTCCAGGTGAAAAATTATTTGCACGGCCACCGTAACAATAAATATCGCCGCGATATTAAAAACAATATGCTGAATTATTATGGGAATTTCCTGCCGAATTTCATGGAAATTGAGGTCCAATCCGGCGAATAAAAACAGAGAAACGATGCCTAAAGTTGAAAGAAGCCGAACCGTTTCATCACCCTCGAACAGGCCCATACCCAAACCGGCCGCAATGCCCAGAGCCAGACTGGTTATGGCTGTCGGAAGACGAAAGCGCTGCAGAAATCGCGGTACGACAAAAAGCCCGAATAGAAGAACTATGTAGTGCCATTCATTTGTCTTCATGATCCGCCTTCGATTTGCGGCGTTTGTCAATATTCCCGGTTTTTAATTATAAAATATTATACGGTTAAATGCTGAGAAAAACATCGAGCCCCGAACGCCGATTGGAGGTTCCGGCGTTGGTTTAAAGGAAGATAAAAATATTTAGTAAGTTACGATTTATCAATCGTTTTGAGGAGATCGAGGTACTTTTGCGCCCATTTCTCGCGGGTGTGATGCTGGCTGACAAAACTATAATATTTTTGACCCAATCCGACACCGTCTATTTCTTTGTTATAAAGGGATCGGATTATTCCCGCCAGTTCCTCGGGGCGTTGTGATGAAAAAGTTAGAGCGCCGCCGGCATTCTCCAGAAGACGACTGGTCTCACCGTTGATGGTATTGAATACAATCGGTTTTCCGGCCGCCATATATTCGAATATTTTTGTGGGAAGCGCCATGCGGGCCACGGGGACCTCCTTGAGGCACTCCACCAGCACGTCACCGGCGCGAAGATAAAAAGGGATTTCTTCCAGCGGTTGCAAGCCGATGAAAGAAACATTGGTCAAATTGTATTGTTTGGCGAGTATCTCCAGGGCATGCCGTTTCTGGCCGTCTCCGACAAATACGAAGTGATATTGCTTGTCATCGGCGAGAAGCCGCGCCGATTCGATAATCGATTCCAGCGGGCGAACCCACCCCAGAGTGCCTGAAAAGAGAACCAAAAATTTGTCTTCCCAACCATGCTTTTTACGGATACCGTTGGAGTGGCTGTTGATAAAATCGGGACCGACTCCCGATTTGATAGTAGTCAGGTGATTCTCCGAAATCCCGTTTTGCTTCATCCAATTGGTAATTCCTCCGGTGACACAAACCACATGGTCGGCCTTTTTATAAAGGAAGCGCATTACCTTGCGGACAATTTCCGTAAATATCGATTTATTAAGATTGCCGAATTGCTCGCCCGATTCCGGCTGCAAATCCCGTATTTCCAGAACCAGTTTGGTCCGTCTCAGCCGGCTTAAAATGTAACCGATCAGGGGAGATGTTACCGGCGGCGATGAGGCCAGAATAAGGTCGAATTTCCCGTGAATTCGGATGCTATTAATAATGGATGAAAATAGAAAAGTAAGAAATCCCAGCATCCGCTTCTTAGGCTGGGAGTTGGAAGCCGGCAAAACATAAGAGCGAAAGACCTTTATCCCGTCAATTTCCTCTTTCAATAAAAATTTGCCGCGATATTTCGGAGGAACAATGCCATCGGGGTAATTGGGCAAAGCGGTTAGAACCGTAACATCGTGACCGCTTTTTTGAAAAAACTTGGCAAATTCAAATAGCCGCCTAACCGCCCCTCGTTCAGGCGGAAAGTGCTGAGTTATCAAAAGAATTTTCATAGTCTTCCGCATTTAGACCGCCAATTTACTATGACCACATAAAAAAGGCAATATAAAAATGAATAAATGAAACAGCCACTCCCTTATCATTATTAGACTTAACCTGAAATATTCCGTTATCCCTATGGGGCTTTTGTATTATCCTTCCCGAATAATATACTCACTGGAGCCATTTCTGTTTTACACGTTTATAATAAAATAATCGACCCTCAAATTCCATATCTTAATTAAATTTTAAATTCTACCAATAATAAATAATTACTTAAAGTGTAGCATCACCTGGAAAATTGTAATATTAAATAGCCATTGCTGTTGCCAACCGAAGATTGGGATCGCGAGCCTCGTCCCTTTGGATTCATTCGGCCGCCGTCTATTCCTTTAGCGGACAAATAATCCCGGACTCGACTAGCCCGCCTTTGCGATAAAGAGTTATTTTCAGAGGCATTGTCGAAATCGTCCGCATATCCGTTAATTTCAACTTTGATAACGACGGCCTTTTTCAGGGCCAGAGCCAAAGTATCCAATTTTGCCATTGCCTTCTGATCCAATTCAAAGGAGCCGGGATGATATCGAACCGGAAGGGTTGTCGGCTTGTCGAAAATTCTCGTATCCAGACAGCCAAGGCGGTCAACCGGCAACCCCGAATCACTTTCCGGGCAGTCATCCAGGCCGTCAGGGACGCCGTCTTGATCGCCGTCGATGGGGCAACCGTATTTATCCACTACGGCACCGATGGCATTTTGGGGGCATTTATCTTGATAATCTGGAATTCCGTCACAGTCGGTATCTATGGGACAACCATTTATATCCACCTTTTGCCGGGCGGCCATTTCGGTCTTGGGACATAGATCCTGCTCATCCGGGACTCCGTCGCCGTCGCTGTCGATTCCATTTGCCGCTAGGGGGATTGATATTGGTACGGGCACCGGCTTGGGTTCGATGATTGGCAGTTTATTCTCTGGTTCAATTATTCCTTCCTGTTTTGGGCCGGTCTCCCTTATCGTTTCTCTCGTCCTGTGACGAGATTCTCCGCTGAAAAGATAATTGAGACTTAAAGTTAATCCCATCTTCCAGGGCGGGCGGGCATCTTCAATCTCCTCGGTGAATTCCGCCCCGGCCCCGGTCAAATATGAAATTCTCGTTTCCAGCGATATGCGCCATTGCTTCGACAGGAGATATTCCAGCCCGGCAGATGAAGCCACAATTATCTCAGTAGCGGCGAAATCGACCGTATCGCCACGTTCCCCCTCCGTTCGCAAGGTGTAACGGCCGTTTTTGTCTTTGAATGCCCAAACCGAAATCCCTCCGCCGATACCGCCGACCAGCGATAGTTTTTCACCTATTAAATCGCGGCGGTTCTTAAACAATAAAATTAGATCATGACTGACATAAGATCGTGTCCGCAGATTTTTATCGGAGCCAAATTTAAAATTGGCATGAGCCGACGAATCATCGTAATTTTTGCCGGATGAATAAGTCAGAGAAAGATGCCAATGACTCTTCAACCGGGTTTCCATTTGAATCTGAAAATTGGGGGATATCGTAAACCAGGGGGGGCGGCCGCCCAGGAGGTTCCCCGCTCCCAGTCCTGCTCCGGCCGAATGTTGCATCATTCCGGCCGCGCCTCCCGGAGATGCTGTCAAAAGAAAAAGAAATATCGCGATCCATCGCATAAGCATAATTTCGTCCCAAGAAAGCAATTTGGCAATAAAAAAGATATTGCGGGCCAGTCTATTTCTTACAGCCTTGCAGATCACGACAAAGATCAAAATTGATATTGATGTCGATGGCTGTTTATGTTAAATTTATGCATTCAGGTATATTATAGCACGGCGATAATTAACGATAGCTTTATCGAAATCGGAAAAGGGCGGATTCTCCAACCGGGCTCGACTGTCTGAGAAAGAACATTTGTGATATTTAAAACTCTTCATGAATGGCCGAATAATCCCAACGATGCTATTGAGATTCAAAAAATATTCCGGCCCCGGTTAATTGCCGAAAGTCGCTTTGAAAAAGTGGAATATATTACCGCCGTCGATACCGCTTTTAATGAACGAAGCAATATTCTTTATGCCGCCGCCGTGACCGTCAAATATCCGGAAATGACCCGCGTGGAACATGGTGTCGTTTCGGAAAAGGCGCAATTTCCTTATATCCCCGCTCTACTGAGTTTCCGGGAAGGGCCGATTATACTGGATGCCCTGCGGCGTTTGGCTCGAATTCCCGATATAATTATTTTTGCCGGTCATGGTATTGCCCATCCCCGCTCGTTCGGTATCGCCTCCCACCTGGGATTATGGGTTGATATTCCGTCGATCGGATGTGCCCGGAAAAAATTGATTGGCGACTATCGCGATCCCGGGCTTGAAAAAGGAGCCCAATCGCCGCTTTATGTTTTTAATTCGGAAGCTGGCCTTGTTTATCGATCTAAAGATAATGTCAAGCCGATCTTTATTTCCCCCGGATACAAATGCTCTCTGACCGACGCGCGGGATATAGTCATCAATTGCCTCGGCGAATATCGCCTGCCGGAACCGCTGCGGCGGGCGCATCTTTTGGCCGGGAAAATTAAACAAGCCGCAACCAACAAGTCCCATTTGAATTATAATATGAAGACACCCGTGGCGAAGAGGAATTCTCATGCAAAAGATAAAAGTATCCGATGATTTGGCGCAACTGAATCGCGCCGTCCTGAGTATGGCGGAAAAACTCCATCCGACCCAGGTCGCCTGGCGGCGTTGGTTGCATAGTCATCCCGAGCTGTCCAATCAGGAATTCGGCACGACCAAATTCATAACTGGGTTGCTTAAGAAGTATCGCGTAAGAACCATTCCATTGAAAATGAATACCGGGGCCCTGGCCATTCTCAATGGACGGGAAAAATCGGCGCTGGCTCTTCGCACCGATATCGATGCTCTTCCTATTTTGGAAAAAAATAAAATCCCGTTCAAATCGGGGACCGACGGAGTCATGCATGCTTGCGGGCATGATATTCATATGGCGGTCGTGCTGGGGACGACAATACTCCTTTCGCAATTGACGGAGCGGCTTCCCGGAGCCGTGAAAATTCTGTTTCAGCCTTCCGAAGAGATGCCGCCCGGCGGCGCGGAGATGTTGATTAAAGAGGGAGCGCTGAAAAATCCCGATGTGAAAATGATTTTATCCCTGCACAACGATCCCGGTCTGGCGGTTGGTAAAATTGGTCTCCGCGACGGCCCGACGATGGCCTCGGTAACGGACTTCGATATAACCGTTCTCGGACACGGGGGGCATGCCGCCCGCCCGCATCTCGGGGTCGATGCAATTGTTGTGGCGACTGAAATCATCGAGTCGATGCAAAAACTGGTTTCGCGCGAAACCGATCCTCTTCAGCCGGTTGTTATAACATTCGGTATGATTTCCGGAGGAAAAGCGCGCAATGTAATTTGTGATAAGGTTCAAATATGCGGAACCGCTCGAACCTTATCTCCTTCAAGCCGAAAAATTATTCCCGATCTAATTAAACGAACGGTGGACGGCATTTGCCGCGCCCGCGGCGCCAGGCATGAAATTGATTTTATCGCCCAGTATCCGGTGTTGTCCAATTGGCCGGAGGCAAATCGAATTGTGGAGGAGAGTTTCCAATCGCTATTTGGCGCCGGAGGTATTGCCGTTTCACCTCAAAGCATGGGCGGCGAAGATTTTGCGAATTATATTCAAAAAATCCCCGGGGCGATGTTTCGCCTGGGAGTCAGGAATAATAAAATCGGCGCCACCGAACCATGGCATAGCGATAAATTCATGGCCGATGAACGTAGCATATTCTACGGAACGGCGGTCATGACAATGGCCGCCCTGAAAGGTCTGCGGGAAATTGTAAAATGAAAAAAATTGTCTGCGCCTTGATGTTCTTACTTTTTATTTCAGGAACCAATGGCTTTTGTTTTGAATTTCTCAAGGGTCTGGTGGTCAATTACGGTGACTTTTCATATATCTCATCGATTGCGGTCGGCTATCAATATGCCTATTTCGGGACCACTAACGGTATCATCCGATATGATATCAGCAATGACCGCTGGGGCGACCCGATGACCGGAATCGAGGGTCTTCGCGGCCGGGATATCAAAGCTATAACCGCCTCCCGCGACGACCAAAATGTGTGGGTCAGAACCGATCAGGGCATTTTTGAATATACCGAAGTTTTCGACCGTTGGGACGGGGTAGATCAGATCCCCAACGATGAGCTGACCAATGGACGACATTTAAGACCCGACCCTTCATATTTTCCACCTCCCGGTTTCAACTATTTAAACACGGGAGTGATTGTCGATGAATTCGGCCGGCAGTTTCCCCTCACCGATATCGTCGATGACGGCTGGTCCCATCTTTGGATTGGAACCTGGGGAATGGGGGCGTTCCGTGCCGATAATACCAGCCGGCTCATGCAACCATTGCCGTACGGATTGATTCAGCAGGATATCAGCACAATATATAGCGACCATGGTGTTCTCTGGATGGGAGGAGAACCGGGGAATTCGCCTCGTACCGGCCTGACCATTTTTGATTGGCGAAAAAACAGCTTTGCTTATGTGGAATCTCAGGCAACTTTTATTTTCCAAGCCGAAAAAGTAAACGATATTTTCCCCGATAGAAAGAATGTCTATGTCGCCACCGATAACGGCATCTGGGATATCGATAAAAAGAACCTCCAGATAAAAAACCATCTCTACCATAGTTCCGGCCTGCCTGATAATCAAGTCTTCAGTGTCTATGCCGGCAATGATACTTTATTTGCCGGAACCAATTCCGGCCTCGGAATAATATACCTGGGAAAGGAAAACTCCCTTCCGCCGGCTCGAACCATCCTCGCTTCCCTGGCCATTTTGACGCTGGATTATATTGACGGGGACCTCTGGATGGGTACCTCGCAGGGGGCCTTTCGTTTGACCGTCTCGAATGGGAAGGTCAGCCGTCTGACGGTCCCGCAAGTCACTCAAACCGGCCCTGTTTATGATATCAAACATAC
>CALMKK010000338.1 GCA_937867135.1 uncultured candidate division Zixibacteria bacterium | reverse complement strand
GCTTCCGATCGGAATGTACCGCACCTGGAAAAAATGGCGGCGGGACGGGGTCGAGTCGTATCCCCGGTGGCCATATATAGATTTAAACAAGCGGAGCCATCGGAACGCCACGGCCATATTCTTTTTCGGGACGATTATCTTCCTGGCTGTCAGCGCCGTCGGCAGTTACGAAGCGTTCCATTACAGCGAGTCGGTTAATTTTTGCGGCAAGACCTGTCATACGGTGATGAAACCGGAATTTACGGCCTATCAAAACTCGCCGCACGCCCGGGTGGCCTGTGTGGCGTGTCATGTGGGGCCGGGGGCGGGATGGTACGCGAAATCGAAATTATCGGGAGCCTACCAGGTCTATGCGGTGGTGGCCGATAAATATCCGCGGCCGATTCCGACGCCGATAAAGAATTTGCGGCCGGCCCAGGAGACCTGCGAGCAATGTCACTGGCCGGATAAATTTTTCGGCGGGCAACAGAAGGTTTTCGACAATTATATGTACGACAGCGCCAATTCCTCATGGCCGATTAACTTATTGATAAAGACCGGCGGGGGAGATCCCCGGACGGGCCAAACGGCCGGAATCCACTGGCATATGAATATCGCCGTAAAAGTCGAGTATATCGCCCGCGACGAAGAGAGGCAGGATATCCCCTGGGTGAAAATTACCGAGCGGAAAACCGGTCGATCGGTGGTTTATCAAAGCAAGGATAAGCCGCTCACCGAGGAAGAGCTGAAGACGGCAACGACGCGCATAATGGACTGCATGGATTGCCATAACCGTCCCAGCCATATTTATAATTCACCCGATTATGCGATTAACATAGCCCTCGCTACGGGCAAGATAAATAAGACATTGCCATTCGTTAAGCGGATATCGGTGGAGGCGATGAGCAAGATATATGAAACCGAAAGCCAGGCTCGTGAAGGGATCGCCAATTACATAATCGGCTATTATACCGACAGCCTTCCTAATATCTACAAAGAACGGCAGGGAGAAGTGGATGCGGCCGTGGCCGCGGTTCAATATGCTTTCAGTCAGAATATATTTCCCGAAATGAAAGTCCGCTGGACCGAGTACGCCAATAATCTGGGCCATTTCGTGTCGCCCGGATGCATGCGTTGTCACGCCGGGGACCATGTCAGTTCCGACAGTCAGGTTATAACTCGCGAATGCACCGCCTGCCACACTATATTATCGCAGGGGAGCGGGGCACGGGCGCAGATGGCGACCGATCAGAACGGGTTGGAATTCGTTCACCCGGATGAAAATGTGGGTGAGGCCTGGAAAGAAATGAGGTGCTACGATTGTCACACGGGGGTGCAGCCGTAAGCAATTGGAAGATTCGAGGGAAAAATTGACAAAATAAGAAAGCGTCACAGCGGGAGCCGTGACGCTTTTTGTATTTTAAAAATCAGAAATTATTTTTTCTCTGCCGGGGCTTCTTCCTTGACGGGCATCGCATGAACCTTGGTTTTCATCTTGGCGAAATCAAAGGCTACTTTGGAAGCAAACTGCGGCGGGACATTTTCGTTATGGCACTTTTTGCAGACTTTCTCATCGGGAATGATCAAGCCGGCTTCGACCGCCAATTTCTTGTCTTTCATGACCGACATTTTCATATAGTCGGAGCCCGGGCCGTGGCAGGCTTCGCACTGCACACCGGTCAGCAATTCGCCGGCGGCATTTTTGCCGGTGGAATGGCAGGCGACGCACTTTTCGTTTTTCTGATCCTCGGTTTTAAGGCTGTCCCAAGCCTTGGCGTGCTGGGAATCCAGCCAGGTGGGATAGACGTTGTCCTTTTTGTGGCACATCATGCACTTGCTGGCGCCGACATAGGTATGCTTGGCGGTGGCGGGGGCCGCAGGCGCGGCGGCTTTCTCCTGGGCAAATGTGGGGGCCATGAAGAT
>CALMKK010000337.1 GCA_937867135.1 uncultured candidate division Zixibacteria bacterium | reverse complement strand
TGATTCCGCTTTTTCCGCTCGATGGTTCCCATATTCTCCGAAGTGTCCTTCCGGCCCGCTATGAACCGGCTCTTCTCGAATTTGAACGGTTCGCCCCTTTTGTCTTAATACTTCTTATCGTTGTCGGCGGCATCTGGTTCATCCTCGGTCCTTTCATTTCTTTTTTTGTTCATCTCTTTGCCGGCATCAGGCTGATGTAATATGCGGTTTAAAAATATTTCGACGGCTCTATTAATTCCCGTCCTTGCCTATCTGATTGCCGGCTGTGCTTCAACTCATCAAAATACCGTTCCCGGTGAGGAGATAAAAGCTCAGGGCTGGGAGCAACGGGGCAATGCTTTCCTTTTCGACATTACGGTGAACCGTGACGGCAAAAAGAATTCGGCCCGACTCGATCTGTATCAGCGCGGCGATTCCCTCTCCTTCTTCGCCCGCGGCTATTTGGGAAAAGGCGCCCTGAAAGGGCTTCTGTCAGCCGATTCGGTTGTTGTCTATTTCCCGACCGCCGGGGAATACTACGGCGGTCGTCTTGGGGCGCTTCTCGCGGATACCTGCGGGGGCGGGCAAAATCTTGAACAATTGTTGCTTGATATGTTCCGCGAGTTGCCGACCATGTCCGATCTGCCTTCGGATTTGTCCCTCAAGATTCTGGAAGACGGCAAGAGACTGAAACGGTTCGAGCTGGTATCGACGAAATGCCCCGCCAGAATGGGATTGCGGTATGATTTTCGGGACAAGCAATTTATTCTCAGTTATTTTGACTTTGCCACGTCCGATAATTCCTTCCGCTTTGAGGCGGAGCGCCGCAATTACCGCCTTAATATCAAGATTCCCGAAGACAAGTTCCAGATCAATATACCTGAAACGGCCGCAAGGATTTACCCCCGCTGAGACGGCGCGGTTGATTTTAACATCACAAACCATTATCTTGATTGCTGAGTGAATTCCGAACCCTCCTGAGTCATTGAACGCCGGGGAGGATGAGGAATTATTTATTATTATGAATTTAATTCGCCGAACATTTGTTTCCCTCAAGCCGTACTGGCGGCATATCACGATGTCATCCCTGGCGGCAGCCATGTACGCCCTCCTTTCGGCGCTTCTGGTTTGGCTGGCCGGGCCGCTTTTAATGACCCTTTTTAGCGTTTCCGATCTTTCTCTTCCGGGGGCCGTGCCGATCCAATCGATTACGGCGCAACCGTCACCGACCGGAGATTCCTTAACGACCTCCAATTCATCGCTTAAGGCGCAATTCGATTTTCTGGTTCGCGCCAAAAATAATTTGAAAGACAAAGTAAATTCTTTGGTGGCTGGCGGCGACCGCAAAGAGACTCTTGTTCATTTCTGCTGGCTGATTGCATTCATTGCCATTGCGGCCAATCTATTCTTGTATTTTCAGGGTTATTTTATGGCCTATGTTCAGCAGGCCATTGTGCGGGATTTCCGCAACCGCCTGTTCGAAAAATATCAAAAGTTGTCCCTGGGCTTTTTTCACCGGCAAAGAACCGGGCAGTTGATTTCCCGGGTCACCAACGATGTTCTGGTCTTGAACGATACGGTCGATCTTGGGTTCAATCGCCTCGTTACCGATTCCCTGACCGTTTTCATTCTGGTAATATTTCTTCTTCTTCTGTCCTGGAAACTGACTCTCTTGGCCGCGTTGGTTCTGCCGCTGGTCTTCGGATTTATCTATTTAATGGGGAAGAAGCTGCGCAAATATTCCGAGCGTTCGCAGGAAAAGATGGCCGATGTGAATTCCGTGTTGGAAGAATCGGTTTCCAATATCCGGATCGTCAAAGCCTATGCGATGGAAAAATTCGAAATCAGAAAATTTTTCAAGGCTACCGAAGATTTTTTCTCCTCGCTGGTTCGCATGACCCGGGTCCGGCATCTGGCCAGCCCCATTAGCGAGATACTGATTGTCGTGGCCGGCGTGATGATTCTTCTTTTTGCCGGGACCAGAATTATCGAAGGGCAGGGGGAAATGGACGCCGGCGATTTTATGACCTTCATTATCGCCATGTTTTCCCTCATTAAGCCGGTGAAAACCCTTCTATCTATCCATATCAAAATTCAGGAAGGTATGGCCGCCTCACAGCGAATCTTTGAAATTATCGATACTCCGATAAAAGTCGAGGAATCAGCGCAGGCGATTGAGAAGAGCACTTTTGAGTCCGTCATAAAATATGAAAATATCAGCTTTTCCTATAATCCCGGTGAGCCGGTGATAGAAGATGTTTCATTTGACGTCCACAAGGGCGAGGTGGTGGCGTTGGTGGGGCCGTCGGGGGCAGGGAAATCGACCCTTTTCGACCTTTTGCCCCGTTTCTATGACCCGCAGAAAGGACGAATTACTATCGATGGAACCAACATAAGGGATATCAAAGTTGACTCGCTTCGCCGCTTGATGGGAATCGTCACGCAAGAGACATTTCTCTTCAATGACACCATCCTGCATAATATCGCCTACGGATTGGATGATATTCCGTTCGATAAAGTGGTGGCGGCGGCCCGCGCCGCCAATGCCGATTCATTTATTCAAGGTTTTGAGAAAAAGTATGATACGGCCGTAGGCAACCGCGGTGTGATGCTCTCCGGCGGACAGCGTCAGAGACTGGCGATCGCCCGCGCCTTGCTTAAAAATCCGCAAATTCTGATATTTGACGAAGCCACCTCATCGCTCGATACCGAATCGGAACTCCTGGTGCAGGAAGCGATAAATAATCTGATGAAAGACCGCACCACGCTGGTTATCGCGCACCGCCTTTCCACCATTGTCAATGCAGACAAAATCCTGGTTCTTGACAACGGCCGTATAATCGAGAGCGGCCGCCACGATGAGCTGTTGCGTCACCAGGGCCTGTATCATAAACTTTACCTGATGCAATTTAAAAACGGCCCGACCGAAAAGGAATCGGATCTGACCGGGGCCATTCCGACCGGGCGAGAATAACCGATGCCGCCGGTTCCAGTCAAACGTGCCGAGCACCTCTTCAAAGAGGCTCTCTTCCGGATTTTACTTTTGATTCTCAGAAGAGGAGACAATTCGCGCCTTCCCGTCGATCCGAATGCGGTTAAATCGATCCTTTTCCTCCGTCCCGACAAGTTGGGCGATATGATGACCACCATTCCGGCCATGCACGCCCTAAAAAAAGAATTTCCGCTTATGCGAATCGAAGTAATTGCTTCCCCGAAAAACATAAACCTGGTGCTGGAGGATCCGCAAATTGACGGTGTCCATATCTATTCCAAAAATATTTTTGTCGATTGGCCGATGATGATGCGGCTTCGAAAGAAACATTTTGATATCGTATTCGACCCCATCTGTCATGATTCCATCACCGGTCTGCTTTTGACCCGCATAATCGGGAAAGGTTCCGTAAAAGCGGCCGCCCGGAAACTGAAATATCGTCCGTTTTATGATTTTTGCGAACCGTACCAGCCGGATGGAGATGACCATAGTATCGATAACGGTCTTTTGATATTTAAAATTTTTGGCATCGATCCCGCCGGGATTGATCCTTATTATCCTATTTATATCTCCCCGGACGCCAAAGAAAGGGCCGAAGGTTTTTATAAATCGCTCTCCCAGAAAAATGCCGTCTGGGTGGGGGTCAATATCGCGGCCGGCAGTCCGAGCCGGACGCTTCCGGTTTCCAAATACGAAGCAATCATCAACGGCCTTTCGGCCCGGCACCCGAAATTTTGTTTTTTAATCTTCTGCACCATGGACGAGCGCAAACGGGGAATGGAGCTACTGGCGCGCGCCAAGGCCCCGACCGCCCTGATTCCCGAAAATCTTACGTTGCAGGAAGCCTCGGCTATTCTGGAAAAGATAAATTTCTTCATAACCCCCGATACTTCGCTGGTGCATATCGCCGGATTGATGAAAATTCCCACTGTCGGCCTGTATTCCGGGCATATCCGTAATTATCATTTCTGGAAACCATACCGGCAAAAATGCGGCTCGGTCATCGCCAAAAATTTCCATCACCTGCTGGATATCGAACCGGAGCAGGTACTGGATGAATTTGAAAAAGTTTATCGTGAATACGGTCATGCTGAAGGCCATTGAGAAAATAATTAAATTGTCGTTGCTTTGGCTGGTTGCCGTCATTTGGCCCAAACGGGAACTGCCCTCCTTGCCCCTGGATATCTCCAAAATCCGGAATCTCTTAATCTATCGTCCGGAAAAAATAGGGGATTTGCTGATGGCGCTGCCGTTGATATCGGTTCTCAAACGGGAGAATCCTTCGCTTTTAATTGATGCCATCATCTCGCCGGTGGCGTTGCCGCTGATTGACAGTGACCCTCGTTTCAATAAAATATTTCTGTATTCCAAAAAGCTGTGGGCTGATTTGATGACAGCCGCCGGAACCCGAAAAACAAAATATGATATTATTATCGATCTGGTCGGTTCGGATTCCGCGACCGCCGCGATGACGGTATTATATATATCGAAAAAAAGTGCCTTCACCGTTTCAGTCGGCAAGCAGAGCCTGGCAAGATATTACGGCCGGAACTTTGCCATTTATCCGTATCGTCATATGACAGAAAGTACGCTTCAACCGTTGTCGCTCTTTGGCATTACAGCCGGCCCGTCCGACTGTTATTCCCCGCCGGCCATCGATAATCGAATGTATCACAACGCCGAGAAATTTTTCGCAAATCTAAATCTTAAAAATTCGGATCGCCTAATCGGCCTTAATATCTCCGCGGGGAATAAGAACCGTCGCTGGCCGGACGAAAATAATATTGAACTTATAAAACAGATAGGCAGGACATTCCCGGAATTGAAACCGGTCATTTTTGCCGCTCCGGACGATTTCGGCCGCGCCCGCATTTTAGCGGAAAAGTCGGAAATCGATACGGTGGTGATACCCGAAGGCCTGAATATCCGCGAAGTTTCCGCCATCATCACGAAGATGAGCATCTTTGTCTCGCCCGATACCTCCCTGATTCATATCGCCCGCGCCTTGCATATACCGGTGGTTGGTATGTATATTCCATATAACGAAAATTACCGCCGCTGGGGTCCATTGTCGCAGAAATACGGTATTCTGGTTGCCCCGGGTGATGATGCCATTGATAAAATTTTGCCGTCGACGGTAATAAATGAAATTCGAAAAGTATTAGCGGACCAGGTATGAAGAAAATTTCGGCTGTCATAATTGCCAAAAACGAGGAAGCCAATCTGCCCCGCTGTCTGAGTTCCATAAAGTGGGTGGATGAAATCATCGTTATCGACAGTGGTTCCTGTGACGGAACCAGGGCCATCGCCGAAAGAGCCGGCGCCCGGGTTTTCGATATAACCTGGACAGGATTCGGCCCGGCCAAACAATTCGGTATCGGCCAGGCCACCGGCGATTGGATTCTATCATTGGATGCCGATGAAGAGATTCCGCTCTTGCTGAAGGATGAAATCACGGCCGCCTTATCCACCGCTTCCGATTATGACGGGTATTTTATCCCCCGTATCACGATGTTTCTGGGACGATGGATTCATCATTCCGGTTGGTATCCCGATTATGTTTTGCGCCTGTTTGATCGGAAGAAAGGGACCTTCGACGGGGCCGTGGTTCATGAAAAAGTCATTATCGACGGCCGTGCCGGTTATCTGAAAAATAATATCTTGCATTATAGTTACCCCGACCTTGAGCACTATCTCGGCAAATTCAATCGTTATACCACCCTCGGCGCCGAAGAGGCGTATCGGCAAGGGAAAGAGGCCTCGCTATTCGACCTGATCATTCGTCCTCCTATGGCCTTTATCAAACATTATTTTTCCAAACAGGGGTTTCGCGACGGCCTGGAAGGATTCATGATTTCGTTTCTTTCGTCGGTAGCCGTAATGATCAAATATGCCAAACTGCGCGACCTATATCGTCGGGAAAAGGGTGACCGGGGAAAATGAATCGGATTATTGATATCAGAGCCGGCGATAAAATGCTTATCTGCCGAACCGATCGTATCGGCGACCTGATTCTGGCCGTTCCATTCATAGAGACGATTAAAATCCGCTACCCTGAAATTGCCGTCGATGTCATGGCTTCCGATTATGCATCGCCGGTTCTTGAAAATAATCCGCATGTCGATAGTGTCTTCCAAATTAACCGCGAATTATTAAAAGTCGACAATATGTATCGGAAAAATTTCTTGGCGCAATTGCGGGCCGGCAAATATCAGGCGGCCGTGGCCCTGTTCCCCGAACGATATGTCAGCTTCTTCCTTTGGAAAGCCGGAATACCGATTCGGGCCGGGAGCGGACGGCGCCTTCACTCCCTGTTTTTTAATCGCCGTCTTTATCATGCCCGCAATGCGGCCGCAAAGCACGAATGCGAAT
>CALMKK010000336.1 GCA_937867135.1 uncultured candidate division Zixibacteria bacterium | reverse complement strand
CAAAGTCGGGATTCACGCTGATCGAATTGATGTCGGTCGTGGTGGTAATCGGTATCGCCTCCGCCTTAGCCTCGCCAATATTTAACCGGGCTATTCAGCGTTTAAGATTTCGCGGCGAAACCAAAGACGTTTTGTCAACTCTGCGAACCGCCCGTTCCTTCGCTCTCAGCCAGAAAGACCCTTTCGGCGTCTATTTTGACGGAAATAACCGCATTGTTACGCTCTTCAAAGATATAGTCAATCCCGCCGATCAAATATTTGAGACCGGCGATTCGGCCCTCCGAGTGGATACGCTTCCGCCCGATATCATTTACCTTTATGCCGGATTCACCAATTCCTGTATTATCTATGAACCGAACGGCACAGCTTCGGGAACAGGCTATATTTATTTGATGTCAGACAATAGTAGCGTGGTGAATATCAGTCAGTTACACGTTTTGGCCTCCACCGGAAGGTCGCGCGTGAATTATATACATAATTATTAGACAATAAAAGCTCCCTCTTTCTCATCCTCCGGTAGTAACCCCCCGCAAGCTTGCGGGGGGTTTTTTTAATTAAAAAATTGCGGAAAAGTGTTAAAAAATTGAACCACCCTTCCGATAACCTTAAAGAAGACGACACCACATTGAGGTTCGACAATTTCCGGTAGCTGGCCTCCAGGCGGTGTGTCTCAGGGTTAATTTTAAGAAAGATATGACGATAAGTAACAAAGATGAACAAAATGGTCTTTAAATAGAAGAGACGCCTATGTTATTCTCAAAGAGGAATAAGAGTACTGTCGGTCTGGATGTCGGCGCCAGCGCGGTCAAACTGGTCAAGTTGGACCGTTCCAAAGGCGGCCTTTCGCTGTCGGCTTTGGGCATTCGGGAATTGCCGCCCGACGCCATCGTTGCCGACGAAGTGCGCGATCGGGAAGCGGTGATCTTTAATATTCAATCCCTCATTGATCAGGTCGACCCCAAAATTAGAGATGTGGTGGTTTCGATCTCCGGATACGGTGTAATTACCGACAAATTCACCATCGACAAAAAGTCGGGTTCGGAAGCGGAACAGGCCATCCTTTTTGAAGCCGAACAACGTTCCCCCTTTGATGTCGAAGATGTATCGTTGGATCATCACGTAATCAAAGTCGACGAGGAAACCAAGAAGGCTGAAATCCTTCTGGTGGCCGCGAGGAATGAATTTCTGAATTCATACATCGAATTGATTCTTGACGCCGGTCTGCAGCCTGTGATTGTCGATATCGATGCGTTCGCCGCCCTTAACGCTTATGAGTACAACTATGAAATCGATCCTACCCGCACCACGGTGCTGGTTAATATAGGACATGATGTGACCAATCTGCTATACCTCTATGAAGGTCTCTATCATTCCACCCGTGATATCGCCTCGGGCACTCGTGAAATATATAACTCCATTCAAAAAGAATTTCGCTTGAACGGTGAATTGGCGGCCAAGGCCATTAAAGGGGAGATGAAAGATTCCATCGATCAGGATATGCTCAAGGCGACCATTATTTCATCCACGGAGGAATTGATTTCCGGCCTGGAACTGGCTTTCTCCTATTTCAAGACTCAGGCCAAAGTTGATAAGATTGATTGGATGGTCCTCTCCGGAGGTGGCGCCCTGGTGCCGTACCTCCCCGAATATCTGCAATCCAAATTGAGTATTCCGCTGGAAATCTTGAATCCTCTCCGGAATATCGATTTTGACCCGGATATGTTCCAATATCTCTCTCCGGAAAAAATCGCTCCGCTTCTTACTGTCCCGGTGGGATTGGCGATGAGGAAGGTGAGGTAGTACCATGATAAATATAAACTTACTTCCCAAGCAATATCTCAAGCGTTCAGGTAGCTTCAGTCTGGGCAAAAATGGAATTTACGCCGTAGCGGCCGTGGCCGGTATTGTTCTGATGTTGGGTGTGGTTACCATGTATCAGTTGCATCAGATGAAAGAGCTGAACGGCCAGATGGAGATTGCCCGTTCCCGAACCCAGCAGCTGCAGAAAGATATTAAGATGGTTGATGCCTTGATTGATATAAAAGGCAAAATCACGAATCGTATGGAGGCCGTGGAACGTCTCGACCGTCATCGCGGAGCCTGGGTCCGCATTCTAGGTGACATGACAAAGAACGTTCCGGAATTCGTATGGCTCTCAAGTTTCTCCGAATTAAAGGAAAAATCGGTGGCGGCCGGCGCGGCCCAGCCGCGGGGCTTGGCCGGTGCGTCCGGACCGAAATATGCGCCGCAACAGCCGGCGGCTCCGGTGGCGGATAATTCTGCGGTTCAAAATCCCAACAGCCCCATTGTCCGTCCGGCCGAAATTGAGGGATTCACATTTACTTTGAATGCCCTGGCATCTTTCATGATTAAAATGATGCGCTCCAATTTCTTTGAAGATGTCGATCTGGTTTATTCCAAGGAAGTCTCCTTCGGTAAACAGAAAGCCTACAATTTTAAATTAACCTGTAATGTGAACTATCTCTCCGATGAAGAAGTCGAAAAGATAGTCGGCGAAGGGCTGGACTCCGTTCAGTCCAACATAAATTGAGGAGAGAGGCACTATGGATTTGAAAGACCCTAAAATTCAGAAAATCGCGCTGGGCATAGTCGCCTTCTTTGTAGTCGTGTATTTCTGGTATACGCGCCTCTACTCCAAATATGACGCCCAGTTGACCAATATGACCAGAGATTATGAAACGATGATTACCAATCTCAAAAATGTCGAGCTCAAATCGAAGTCGCTCGACGCCTTGAAATTGGAATACGAGGATCTTCTCGGTCGTTATCATGAAATCGAACAGCTCTTGCCCGAGGTGAAACAGATACCGTCGTTTCTGGTGCAACTGCATACGGCATCGGCTCTGACCGGTACCAAAATCACCAAAATCGAACCTCAGCCGATTCAACCGGAAAGTTTCTATAATGTGGCCAGTTTTGAAGTCGAGATGACCGGAACCTACAATGATTTCGGGAAATTCATCGGCTATATCGCCAATTTCCCGTTTATTGCCAATGTTTCCGGATTGAAACTCACTTCCATCAATGCCGTCAATGCCGCCGCCGCGACCCCGGCCGGAGATGAGGATCATAATGTCGTCGGCGTTTCCAAACCAACCATTACGGCCGATTTCATCCTCTCTACCTATTTCGTAAAACCGGAAGAGAGATTACAGGAACTGGTTATATAAGGGACGAGAGGAGTAATAAAAATGAAAAAAATCGCATTAGTAATAGTATTGGTGTTGTTTCTTACCCCGATCATTATGGCCGAAACCACGATCGACCAGTTGAACCTGAAACGAATTCATGGTGAGACCGTCCTCAGAATAGACGCTTCCGGACCGGTGCAGTTCAACCATCAGATTAAAGAAGCCGAAGACGGCAAGCCGTTTCGGGTGATAATTGATCTATTCCCGGCTGTGCATAGACTCGGGCAGAAATCATATGCCGACCTGCCGCAGTCGGTTGTCACCGCCCTGCGAACCAGCCAATTTTCCTCCAATCCGGAGAAAGTGGTTCGGGTGGTTCTGGATCTCCGGAAATCGGCTGTTTATCGCATCGAAAAAAGCGGAAATTATATATTTGTATATATTCCCGATACCGATGCCGCCGACTTTCCGGAATGGACCAGTGTTCAGAGCAAAACTTCTGGCTCGGCTCCGGTGCTTGCTTCCTCGGCAAAATCTGCTTCTGAAACCAAGCCCGATAGAAAGTCATTTACGGCGACCGGCAGCATGGCCCCAACTCGTGAAGCGGCCGTCAAATCAAAACCGGAAACTGAAATAAAACCGTCGGACGTAAAGGCTGAAATTGCACCACAATCAAAGCCTTCAACTAAAACGGAAATTCCTTCTCAACCGGAAACAAAGACTATGGCGGTCAACCCTGTTATTTCTCCGGCCACTGACCCATTGGCCAACGTCGCCGTCTCCAAAGATGAGCCAACTGAGGCCGTTAACCCGGTTCCGGTCAATAAGTATGTCCGCGGCGAGCAGTCCCGTTTCATTGAACATGAAGTGGCTAAGGTGACTGCCGAGCCGGCTCCTGTAGCCGCTCCTGCGCCTGATCTTAATAGTAGCGTAATCGCCACTGCGGCGAAAGAGGAGACAAAACCTGCCGAAGTTAATCCGGCCCCTTCTGACTCGGCCGTTGTCGCCGTGGCTCCTCAGAAATCAGGTGGAACGCCGCTTGTTTCACCATCCGTAAACCAAAAAGTGGTCAATACCATTGCCAAGCCGGACCAACCCCAGCCGGAGCAGCCTAAGCCTTCCGTCGTGATAAATCCGAATGCCGCCAAGGAGGACAAGGCTAAACCGGAAGATATTTATTTCGATTCCAATATGGTCGCCGGAGGAGGATCACCGGATGACTTGCCCGCAATCGAAACACCGGCCGATAGCGCCGCCGGGATTAAGCCGACTTCGCGCTTCCGCCGTGAACCGGCTTTCCCCAACAAACTCAAGGGAACCATTGTCGCCGAATTTCCGCAGAGAATGGTTATTGAGTACGCTCCCGGTCGATTCCGCGATCCCTTTGAAACACTTATTGACGACACTCGGCGGACCGATGGTCCCCGGGAAAATAGAATTCCCGATGTTGAGACCTCGCGTTTGGTCGGGATTCTGGAATCCGTCAATGGTGACAATCGCGCTCTCCTTGAGGATATGGATGGCTACGGCTATATCTTGAAGAGCGGCGATAAAGTGAAAAAAGGTTATGTTGATAGAATAGATCCTGACAAAGCGTTTTTCCAATTATTCGAATACGGGTGGAGTCGCACGATCGCGCTCTTCCTCGGCCATAACTAATGAAAGGCGGCGATATGAAAGATAGCAAATTTATGAAATATGCGTGGATTCTGGCCCTTTTGATTTTGACCATGGGAGTCTGCAGCCTGGCGGCCGCTCAAAGCGACCCGAAATCCAGCAGTACATCCGCCAAAGATCCGTCGGTTCCAATTGAAAATCTTACTTTCCAGGCCGCCGATATTCGCTCCGTCATCCGCTTCCTGGCCGACTACGGCCGCGTAAATGTCGTGGTCGCTCCTAACGTTCAGGGCAGTGTGACAATTAATCTGCGCAATGTCATGTGGGATCAGGCCCTGAAAATAATCGGTCAGACCTATGACCTCGAAGTGGTATTCGAGGATCAGGGCTATATCCGGGTTCTTCCCACCGGCGATTATCGCAAAGAACAAACGGAAAATGAAAAACACAAATTAGAGAAAGAAACGCTCTCGCGCCTCGAAGTCAAAATTGTCCGGCTGGCCAATACCGCCGCGAGCGAAATTGTCAAATCGATCAAATCGCTTATGACCGAACGCGGCAAGGTCGATGCCGATGAGCGCACCAATTCCGTAATTTTGCAGGAGATTCCGGAGAATTTGGATCGCGTCATAAGTTTCATCAAAGAACTGGATAAACCGTCCCGGCAGATTAAAATCTCCGCGCAAATTCTGGAAATCTCCTCCAGTGACGAAAGCGAGCTCGGTGTGGATTGGACGGCCGGGGGTAGTTATGTTCCCAATGCCGACCGTTCCATTGATCAGACCGTGACCCAAAACGGCGATCGTGTTACCGACAAATTCCTCCAATACAACGTTATCGCCCTGCAAAGGGGATGGAACATTAACGCTACCATTTCCGCCATTGTGTCGGCCGGTAAAGGCAAAATTATCGCCCATCCCGAAATTACAACGATTGATAACAAGGAAGCCCGCATTCAAATGGGACAGCGGGTACCGGTGAAACAATTTGACCAATCCGGCAATGTTGTCATTCAATTCGAAGAGGTCGGCACTATTCTCAAGGTGACACCGCATATTACCGCGGAAAATCAGATTTTGATGCACCTTATGCCGGAGCGAAGCACGCTCCAGCCCGATGCTTCCGGTATTATTATTAATACCAATAACGCGGAAACCAACGTCGTGGTCAATAACGGACAGACGGCGGTGATCGGCGGCCTGACCACCCAGGATGAGACGGAATCCAAGGTGGGCCTGCCCATCTTGAAAGACCTGCCTCTGATCGGAGCTCTTTTCAGCTACAAGCAAAAATCCGTTGAGAACCGTGACCTGGTTATATTTGTCACGCCTACCATCGTGGAGCAGGATTTGGCTGAAGGGCATTGATTTCAATTAAATCAATTTTTCGTGGAAAACCCGCTTCGGCGGGTTTTCTTTTGACTAAATCCGGGGCCAAATTTTCCGATAAATATTATAAGGTAACAGATTGATTGAAACCTATCGATGAAACTAAACAATTTCTCATAAAAACAGGAGTTATAATGAAACTCAAAATTCATTTGCCAATTTTGATTCTTCTGGTTTTGGCGGTTGCCATGATTTCGGGCTGCAGCTCCGATTCGACCTCCACCAAGACCGATGGAACTCTTCAGGTGGCCAGTGTGACCGCCAGCCCCTCCAGTCTCAGTGTCGGAAGTACCTCCGTCGTTGAGGCTGAAATTAGCGACGGCTCCGTGCCCCTGTCCGATCGCGCGGTCACTTTCTCGGTTACCCCTGAAACTGCCGGCTATTTCACTCCGGCCGTCGATACCAGTGATGCCGATGGTATTGTCGCCACCATTTTTACCGCGACTCAAACTGGCGGCGCGGTCCTTACCGCCACGGTCAGTTCCACTTCCCGGAACGTTTCGGTGAGCATTGTCTCATCCAGTCATTCCGGTACCGGAAATGTTGATATGGCGGTAACACCCTCAATGCTTCTGGCCGATGGGCTGTCAACCTCGCAGGTCACAATAACCGTTCGCGATGCCAGTGCTCAGCCCGTGCCCGATTCCACTGTTATCCGTCTGGTGGCGGGCGAAAAATTTGTTGATGTTGACAATAACGGCTATTTTACTACCGGCGTTGATTCCGTGGTTTATGATGCCATTGCGAACAGTCATTGGGATGCTATCGGATTCATTCCCTCGACAGCGGTAACCAGCGGCGGCACTGGTCAGGCGGTTGTCAATTATACTGCCGGAACCGAGGCCGTCTCCGTTTATATCAAAGCTACGGTTGATGATCCCAGCATTACCGGTAATGCCGAGACTTCGGTACAGTTGACGCCCAACGCTTCTATCGCCAGCATTTCTCTGATGGCTCAGGATATCCATATGGCCGTCCGGGCGACCGGGGGCATAGAAAATTCAGCGATTTTTGCCACCGGATATGACGCCAACGGCAATCCTGTTCCCGAAGGACTGCAAATTTCATTTATTATCACCGATGGTCCCGGCGGCGGCGAGCATCTGGGTGTTTCGGGATATGGCCCGTATGTCGCCTCGACCAACGCAATGGGCGTGGCCAAGTGTCCGATCGCTTCCGGCACTATTTCCGGAACAGTTCGCATGCGTGCTTATTCCGACACGGTGTTATCCAACGCCACTCAAATTATGGTTCATGCCGGCCCGCCCGCGCATATAATCGTCGGATCCGAAGCCTGCAATGTTCAGTATTGGGATTGGGTGAATAAAAAGGTCCAGGTGACGGCTCTTGTCTCCGATGTCTATCATAATCCCGTGGCCGATTCCACCGCTGTATATTTCTCCTGCGATGAGGGGACCGTAATGGCCCATACGGAAAGAACCAAAGACGAGCAGGGCTTGGCCAGTTCCTGGTGGCTTTCCGGTTATGAAGATCCTTCTGCCGATGGAATCGTCGAGATTTTTGCCTCGACCAATGGCGGCACGCTGGCGGATACCGGGTATTTCATAAATTCCTGGTTGCCGGATACCCTCTGGTTTGTGAATTTCCCCGGCAGCATTATCTGCGATGGCAAAACCACCAAAACCTTCTATTTGGAGATTCGTGACCAGAATGGCAATTATGTTCTGGATCAGACCGAGATAGACCTTGAGGCCGATCTTTTAAGTGTCGCTTCCGGAGTTGTGCAGGATGGTTGCACCGCCTCCCGTGTTAAGACCTTCCTGACATCGGTGGTACTGGGTTATGATTATTCGATCACGGGCTCGGCCGATGACGGCATCGGAGCCATCGATTTTGTCACCGGCAGTTATAAGAGCGTGGCGGGAGTCGGTATGCCGTGTACCCTTCTGACCGGTCCGGCCTATTATAACGGTTGCATACTCGATGTGCCGCAAACCGTGAATTACAGCACGACCGTGCCGATTTCAGCTATCATCAAGGATCGTTGGGGTAACCCTCTTGGTGACCATCTCCTTGTCGCCAGCATCACCGGCGGCGGAACCATCAGCAACGGTTCCCAGCGCACCAATATGTATGGCGAGGCGTCCGGATTCGTCTATAATGCCCCGGCTGATACGACCATTAAATCGGTGGTCCTGCAACTCCACGATCTCGACCCGCGCGGCGGCATTACCATGACCAAAACATTGTCCTTGTCCAAATAAAATATACTCCTGTTTTGTTTCGAAAGGGTCATTCCCGCTCTCCGCGGGGATGGCCCTTAATTTTTCTCCAAAATAGGTTTGGAGTTTTGCCCCGGCCCGTATTAATATGTGACATGTCCAAACTTGAAAGCCATGCCTTAAAGGGTTCTCGTTCCCTTCATCAGGCTATCCTCCAAACCTGTGCCTCTTATCCTGAAAAAAGGGCCCTGCTTGGGAAAAATAACGCTGGATATACTTACCTCGAATTGGCCGATGCCATAACTCGCGTCGCCGGCGGCTTGCGTCGTCTTGGACTCGCTCAGGGGGGAAGGGTCGGGATTTTATCCGAAAATTGCCCGGAATGGGGCGTGGCGTATATCGCCGTCCAATCCGCCGGAGGGGTCGTTGTCCCCCTTGATGCTCTTTGGAAAGCGGCCGAACTATCTTTCGTTTTGAACGCTTCGAATATCGATTTCATTTTCTGTTTGGAAAAAAGTCGTGAGATAATCGGCCGAATCGTTGCCGAAAGTCAATTGTCGCTTAGGATTATTACTTTCGATGGCCGTGACGAACTCTCTTTTGATGCACTTCGGAAGTCCGATCCCTTTTGGTCGGATCGAACTACCCGAAATGCGATGGCCTCGCTGATTTATACCTCCGGCACAACCGGCGATCCCAAGGGTGTCATTTTAACCCATGGAAATATTATGGCCGATATAGAAGGAATGGTTGACGCCATTGATATTTACTCCGATGATGTTTTCCTCTCGGTGCTGCCGTTACATCATACTCTGGAAGCCACTTGCGGCTTCCTTCTGCCGCTTTGCCTGGGGCTGACCGTCGTTTATTCACGTTCTCTTAAATCGCGCGATATTCTGGAGGATATTAGAAATAATAGGGTCACCTTTCTGGTAGCGGTCCCCCTTCTTTATGAGAAGATATTCCTTGCCATAACCAAGAAAATTCAGGAATTACCGGCTATCCGGCGACATTTATTCAATTTTACTTTTAAAATCAGCAGGCTTTTATGGCTGCTTGGAATCAGGGTCGGGAATTTTCTTTTTGTAAATCTCAGGAAAAAGAGCGGGCTGGAAACCATCCGCCTTTTTGTATCCGGGGGCGCCCCTCTTCCGGCCGAAATCTCCGAGTGGTTCAACCTGGTCGGATTTGAATTTTTGGAAGGGTACGGAATGACGGAATGTTCGCCCGTTGTCACTCTCAGTCGTCCCGGCGGCATTAAATTCGGCTCGGTCGGGCCGCCTCTTCCGGGAGTGGAAATCTCCATCGATGGCCCGGGCCCTGACGGGGTCGGCGAAATCAAGGTAAAAGGGAAAATTCTTACGACCGGTTATATCAATAATCCTTCGGCCACGGCCGCTCTTTTAAGAGACGGTTGGCTGTACACCGGCGATATGGGCAAAATTGACAATCAACATCTATATATAACCGGGCGAAAAAAGAATCTGATCGTCAGCGGAGCCGGAAAAAATATCTATCCCGAGGAAATCGAGGCCGCTCTGCAATTGTCCCCGTTTATTTTGGAATCAATCGTCCTGGGAAGAAAAAAAGAAAATAAAGTCGGCGAAGAAATCTTTGCGGTTATCGTCCCCAACCTGGAAAATATCAAGCAAGCTCTGAGTGATATTGAACCCCCCCTCAAAGAAGACCGCCTGAGGGAAATTATCGGAACCGAGATTGAGACCGTCAATAATCGCCTGGCCGATTACAAGCGCTTAAACCGCTTCGAAATCCGTCTTGATGAATTTGAAAAAACCTCCACGCGCAAAGTCAAACGAAGTCTTTATAAATAAACCATGGTTAAAACCGACCAGGTAAATTTTTCCACCAAAGGGAACGGTGACATTATCGATATCACCGCCTTGATTGCCGACAAAATTCATAATTCCGGAATATCGTCCGGAACCGTGACCATTTTTATCCCCGGCTCCACCGCCGGTCTGACCACGATCGAATATGAACCGGGTCTGCTGGAAGATTTACCTCAATTTTTCGAGAAAATAATCCCCTCCAATATTTCTTATAACCATGATCGAACCTGGCACGACGGCAACGGCTTTTCGCATCTGCGGGCGGCCCTGGTTGGCCCCGATCTAACTGTCCCTTTCACCGACGGAAAATTGCAGCTTGGCACCTGGCAACAAGTCGTCTTCCTCGAGTTTGACAACCGCCGCCGCAACCGCTCTGTCATCGTACAAATTATCGGAGAATAAAATGAATTTCAAAGCGATGGAACCGATAGGCGATAAAATCCGAATGCTGGATCAGCGTCAACTTCCCCTCAAGATTATCTATAACGACTATAGCGACTACCGCGAAATCATTGTTTCCATCAAA
>CALMKK010000335.1 GCA_937867135.1 uncultured candidate division Zixibacteria bacterium | reverse complement strand
ACTCGTGGGTCGAGTCTCGAGGCCTTGAAGAGGCCGAGAAACCCGACATCTTCTTTATCTATAATACAAGATTCCGCAGTGCGGAACCCCGGATAACGTCCTGCGGTTCCACTGTCGGAAATTTGTCGCCCCGCCTCATCGGGCAGGAACCGGACTCAGGAAATTTCGACCTATAAAAGCTGCCTAAGACCAAGGATCAATCATACTTTCTCTCAGATAATCGCGGACTGTTGCCTTGCGCTCGTTTATCGAAATGCCTGGATTATCAATCCACTCACCCAAAAACTCAAATAATTTGAGGAAGCCCGCATTTAACGTAGTCTTCATAGGTCAAAACCCCTGAGTCCCGATTTATCGGGGCGTGGTTTCGACATCTCTATCAAAGTTGCGGTGGGTTTTAGATTCCGCTGAAGGCGGAAGCGTGACCCGCCGAGTTGCTCGATTGCATTTTCATTTGTTGCGTCAGTTCCTTAGCGAGCTCCTGCGAGCGATGAACTGACGCCTTCTTTACCGTCAGGTCATCATCCCCTCCCCTCGGTCGGGGATTAAGGACCTGACGGAACATTAAAAAAATGCATGTTTGTGCGGGTCGGCGTTGCGAACGTAATTTCATCCCCGATGAAATGAAGTGAAAAACCCGACACTTTTTCTGTAGGGCAGGATCCCGTGGGGCGGCGGGGCTGAGGAGGGAGTGATCCTGCCATTTAAAATTGCATCAGCAGGAGAGTCAGGACCGAAGACGCTCCTGACCTACGCCGGCTGGAAATTGAGGAACGATACAACCGGAAATAACCGGCAGGATGAGAAAGAGGGCAACTATTTTTCAAGTTTAATTGGCTTTATTCTTGAGAATATTGCGTCGATTTGGTCACGATTCACCATCACGTGATAAAAGTGCTTAAATTCCTGCCACTCATGCCATCCCGGTTCGACATTAAGCAGGTCAAGTTGATATCCGTCACTTTCAGTTGGACCACCGTTAATAACGTAAAAAAATTGATGAGGAATTTCCATTAGACTATCTGAAATTGGCAACCCACCCACAAGACCTTCACCAATAATTCCCGATGCAACGACCTTTTTGCTATGAGCTAATCGTCTGATTGTTTCTAAAATATCAACTTCATTGACTTCTTTCCAGTTTCTCATTTTCTGTATATGGTTAATTGCTTCACCCAACGGTAAATCAGGTTCATGTCCTCGCAAGCCTTTAAGTTCAACCCCTCGGTCGTGATTCAATTTGTGAAGAAAGCCAATATAAACGACCAGCCCCCAAATTAGGATGTACGCGAAAGGATTTTCATTAATCCAGTTAGCACCATTAGGCCAAATCTTCCCAAGCAAGTTGGTTACCACATTGCCTCCCAACACACTGAAAAGACCGAGCAAGGCAATACCGATAGGTTTCCAAAACTTAAGAAGTTTTTCTGGCATATTTTCAATATAGAGTGCTCCAATCCCATACGTCAAGTTATAACTCGGTCATCGAGTATACCGGCTGGAGGGTAAAGATGGAAATCCATTTTAAACTTGCATTGTTAATGGAAATTCATGAATCTTTTTATTAATTAAAATTTAACGAGGTCGGAAATGAAGATTCTTGGATGGGTGGGATTGCTCTTTTTCTTTTATTGTTTCATCCAGATAATTGTAAAATGGCAAAGTCGGAATACGATTGAAAAAGCGATTTGGTTTATTGTGATTGCCCTTGGTGGGAGTTGGTGCCTATATCTGGCATTGCGTTGACTTTCGTCGCCAATTGTCTAATCCTCTTCATCTTTGCATTTATACGAGGCTTGCTTACCCCCCACTCCTTCGCCATTTCAACTTGAGTAAGTCCCGGTCGGCAGATTGGGGGTGTACCGTTTTTCCAAAACAAGTAAAAATCGTCGGTTACTATATCATACAACCAGGTAAACCACCCAACGGGTGGGAATTTCCATATCGGCTGATATGCTAATTTTCGGGCCAAGAGCATCATTTATTTCCCCATATTAAGGTTACTCCCATTTTTCCACATCATTTCAGTATTAAAATTGTACCATCCTATTTATAGGAGGACATATTATGCGCGTAAGTAAAAAAAGGTGTCTCGCCAACCGGCTCAACGCCCCAAAATCAATCGGTCCAAAAATCCATCATTACACCCCAAAACTTTCTTATAATCTCTGCTCCTTCAACCCGTTACCGAAAAACACGCAAAAAATGGGGCCTTTTTTTCACAGAGCGAACCCACTATTCTCCTATCCCCTTCCCTCTCATCTCCTTACGCCGATTCTTGGAATGGCTTTGCTTTATTCTACCTGTTGCGGTACAAGGAGTTGCGTCAGTCGTAAGGGCGGACCCACGCGTCCGCCCGTGGGCCGACACGCAGGTCGGCCCTTACAGAATCGGGAGAAAAAGAGGGCAGGCGCAAGACCTGCCCCTACAGAAAGACCGGCCTATTTCTTCATCCTCTGCAGAAGCAGATTTCGGGTGTATGGTACAAGGCCGCCGGCGTCGATTATCGCCTGGCGCGCCTTCGGAAGCGGGACCGTTTTGAATTTCATGCCGGAGGTTTTATTTATGACCGACTCTCCGTCAAAATCCAGTTCGTCCCCCTCGTCCGCCTCGATATCGGGGCAGATAATCATCTGCAATCCGAGATTGATCGAATTCTGCAGGAAAATCCGGGCGAAATGCTTGGCGATAATGACCAGATCATACCCTTTGAGGCACGAGGCGGCTTGCTCGCGCGACGATCCGCAACCGAAATTCTGTCCCGCGACTATGATACTCCCCTGGGGAATCTCGCCCGCTTTCAGTTTTTTGTTCAACTCGGCGTTGTCGGCGAAAGCATATTGGGGGGTCTCGGTCGGAAGGACGGTCGCCATGTACCGTCCGGGATATATAATATCGGTGGAAATATCATCACCGGTTTTGAATACGACTTTACTCATCTTAACGACCTCCTGCTCTGGGATCGGAGATGACCCCGGTCACGGCGCTGGCGGCGGCCACATCGGGTGAACATAAGAATACCTCGGCGTTGGGGTTCCCCATCCGCCCCTTGAAATTGCGGTTGGTGGTCGCCAGGGCGGTTTCTTGATCCCCCAGCGCTCCCTGATGCACCCCCAGGCACGGCCCGCATCCGGGATTGCATATCACGGCGCCGGCTTTGGCCAGATCGGAGAGATACCCTTTCTCCATTGCCTCATTATAGATCCGCCACGACGCCGGGAAGACCAGCATTCGTGTCCCTCGGGCCACTTTTTTCCCTTTGAGGATTTTGGCCGCCGCCGCCAGATCATCGAGACGGCCGTTGGTGCAAGAACCGATTACGATCTGGTTCACTTTCTTTCCGGAAACTTCTTCGACCGTTTTGATATTATCGACCGTATGCGGGCAGGCGATCTGCGGCCCCATCTTGGAGACATCGATATCAAGCACGCGGACGTACTCGGCATCTTTATCGGGACCGAATATTTCAATTTTATCTTTTACCCCGGCGGTATTTTTGAGATAGTGCAAGGTTTCATCATCGGGGGGGACAATGCCGCTGGTGGCGCCGGCCTCGACCGACATATTGCAAATGGTGAGCCGTCCCGAAGTCGGCATATTCTTGATGGTTTCGCCGTGAAATTCCAGCACCTTGAAATTGGCCCCTTCGGCGGTGAGTTGCCCGATGATATTAAGAATCAGATCCTTGGCGCCGACATGCGGCTGAAATTTGCCGGTAACATTTACCTTAATGGTCGCGGGAACTTCGACATTGAGGATATTTCCCAGCGCCCAGACGGAGGCCATTTCGGTGGCGCCGATACCGAAAGCAAATGCCCCGAGCGCCCCGTGGCTGGTAGTGTGGCTATCGGTTCCGACCACCACGTAACCGGGGCGGACATAACCGTACTCCGGGAGTATCTGATGGCAGATACCGCCTTCATCGCCGCGAATATCGTGGAATTTATTGATTCCCTGTTTATCGACAAATTCCCGCAGTTTTTTCTGGTTGGTGGCGGTTTTGGAACTCTCGGCCGGGACGCGGTGATCCAGTATGATGGCGATCCGGTCAGGGTTCCAGATTTTCGCCTCGGCTCCGGTTCCTTTATAAATTTCCGCAAACTGGTTCATCACCAGAGCGCCGTTTTCGTGCGACATGGCCAGATGCACTTCCGGCTCGACCACGTCGCCGACCGCAACCGATGCTTTCCCGCAGGCTCTGGCGATTACTTTTTGAACGTAGGTCATTCCCATTATTCAACTCCTCGTATGAATTCGTCTTTTTATTATACATCAGATTACCATTTTTTCTTTCAGGCGCTTCAAATCATCTGTGGTGTAGCCGAGCCGGGTGAGGATTTCTTCGGTATGCTCCGAGAGACGCGGCGGCGGGGTTTCGACTTTGGCCGGCGTTTTGGAAAATTTGGCCGAAAGGTTGAAAAGTTTGATATTGCCGATTTTCGGTTCTTTGATATCAACAATGGTTTCGCGATGTTTGATCTGCTCGCCGGTCAGGGCCTTCTCCAAGTCGAGAATATCGCCGGTAGGGATGCCTTTATCATTAAGGACCTTGACCCAATGTTCGGTCGATTTGGTTTTCAATTTTTCTTCCAGAAGGGGGGTCAACAATTTGCGATTGGCTTTCCGGGTATCCCGTTCCTGAAACCGGGGATCGGTTTTCAGTTCCGGAACGCCGAGTTCATCGGCTAAATCCTCCCACTGCTTCTGCTGATTGGCGGCGATATTGATATGCCCGTCTTTGGTGAGAAACACTCCCGACGGGGCCGCGGTGAAATTGTCGTTCCCCATCGGTATCGGCGGCTTGCCGCCGATCAGCAAATTGGCCGCCACCCAGCCCATGAGCGGCATAATAGAATCGAGCAGAGCGATATCGATAAACTGCCCTTCGCCGGTTTTCTCCCTATAATACAGCGCCGCCATTATGGCAAACGCGGCATTCAGCCCGCCGACCGTGTCGCAAACCGGGAAGCCGGCCCTCAGGGGGTGCAACCGCTCGTCGCCGTTGACATCCATCACTCCGGACAACCCCTGTATGATTTGGTCATAAGCCGGCTTGAAGGCATCGGGGCCGGTCTGTCCGAACCCGGAAATGGCGCAGTAGATGATGCGCGGATTGATTTTGCTTATTTCATCATAGGAAAATCCCAGGCGGGACATTACCGCCGGACGGAAATTCTCCACTACCACATCGGCGGTTTTCAGCAATTTCCGGAAGATCTCTTTGCCTTCATCGGCTTTCAAATTCAGGGTCATAGATTTCTTATTGGCGTTCTGCGCCAGGAAACTGGTTCCCATTAAATCTTTGTTGAGATTCGGCACATTTCCAAGTTTGCGGGCCAGATCACCGCCGTCGGGATTCTCTATTTTAATTACTTCCGCTCCGAGTAACGACAGATGTACCGTAGCGAACGGCCCGGAGAGGACATTGGTCATATCGATGACACGGATTTTTTCCAGAAGTTTCATATTGCCTCTTTGCGTTCGTTGGTCTTAAAATCAACAATCGAGCCTGATTTGAGTATGAAACCGGGCAGTTCGCGGTTGAAGAAGGCCGCTACCTGCCGGGCCACATCGAGAAGGATCGATAACCGGATATCCTTTCGAAATCCCATCCGTTGAAAAGAATGCACCAAATCCTCGGTACTGACATTCCCGGCCGGAAGTTTGGTGAAAGGACAGCCGCCCAGTCCGCCGAAGGCCGATTCGAACGATGTCACCCCGGCTTTCAGCGCGGCATAGCAATTGGCCAGACCGAGACCGTATGTGTTGTGGAAATGACAGGTCAATTCCACTTTGGGTTCCAATTCCCGGATGGCATGATACAGATCCTCGACCTGAATCGGATGAGCATGTCCGGCGGTATCGGCCAGACTGATATTGGTTATTCCGGCGGAAAGATACTCTTTTACTATTTTAAGGACCGTTTCTTTCGCCACCGGCCCTTCAAACCCGCAACCGAAGGCCGATTGCACGGAGACCTGTACGCGATTCCCCGACGCCATTGCCGATTGGGCCATCGGTATAATACGGCCCAGCGCTTCGGCGGGACTCATCCCGGTATTTTTCCGGCTGTGAGTTTCACTGGCTGAGACACCCATACAGAACATATCGACCCCACAAGCCATTCCCCGTTCCAGCCCTTTTTCGTTCAATACCAACCCGGACAGAATTACTTTATTCGGCTTATGGTCCGCGGATGAAAAATGGGCGAATAATTTATCGGTGTCGGCCATTTGCGGGACTTTCTCGGGATTGACAAAAGATCCGAGCTGAATAATATCGACGCCGCTCTTAATCAATCCGTCGATCCATCGAATCTTCTCTTCAAGGGGGACAACAGTTTTCTCGACCTGCAAACCATCACGCGGTCCGACTTCGTGAATTATTATTTTATCAGCATTCATAAAAGTATTGTCACCTCATTTCGCATCGTTCAGATTCTTTAAATTCCTACCAAATTGGGCCACAGAATCAAAGAAATCGTTAAAACCATCGGTATAAATTATAAGGAATTGGCATGATTGGCAAGCCTTCATGGGCGAAATGGCAAATTAGTCAATCCACTTGAATCGCCCCTTATTGCTGAAAAAGAAGGATTTATCTGAGACGGGTATTACGACCGACCATTTGACATCGCAACCAATTATGTAACAACGATATATGGAACGGCAAGAGAAAAAATAAGAGGGCGGCAATTTCATCCCACCGGGAAATTGCCTATCGCATCTATTAATCAGGATTTAATTTGTAATATATTTCTTTTCCGGGAACAGAAAGCCGCCAAATCTATTATAAGAGAAATGCAATAGCGGGCGGTTACTAAATATAGCTAAATGCGAGCAGGGCGGTTGAATCAAAATGTATCAAAAGACGAAAGTTCGCAAAAATAAGGCACCGCTTTTATATAATAAAAAAAGGCGTCTTAACCACGGGAAATAGAAATGAAAACCAAAACCAGGATAATTGTTTTTTTAATTCCGTTGATCATAATTGCCATTGCGGTCCTTAAAATTACACAATCCAATGCCAAAGGAGAAGTCCGTCACCAGAATATTCCTCTGGTAAAAATCGAACCGGCCAGAGTGGAGACCGTGGTGAAGAGCCTTCAACTGACCGGCGATATTCTCCCGATCCAGCAGGCCCAGGTATTTGCCAAGGTGTACGGCAATCTCGAAGCGGTTTATGTGAATATGGGTGATTTTGTCAAATCGAACCAATTATTGGCCCAAATCGATACAACCGTATTGGCTCAGCAGTACAACCAGGCCCTGGCAAATTACCAAAAGGCGCAGGATGATTTCAATCGAACCAAAACCCTGCGTGATAAAAACCTGGTCGCCCAGCAGGATCTTGATTATGCCACCACCGCTTTGAAAGTGGCGCAGTCCAATTATGATGCATCCAGGACCCAACTCGATTACGCCCGGATAACGGCTCCATTTTCCGGTTTTATTACGCGGCGATTTTTCGATCCGGGCGCCGTCCTTACGTCCAGCAATGCCACTCTTTTCAACTTGATGGACCTGGACAGGGTGAAGGTTTTTGTCAATGTTCTGGAAAAAGATGTTCCTCTGATAAAAATCGGCGAAGAGGCCGTTGTCAAGGTGGATGCGTTCCCCGGCCGTGAATTCAGCGGAACGGTGGTACGACAGAGCGAAGCGGTCGATCCCAACACCCGGACCATGGCGGTCGAGGTCGATATCTCCAACCATAATTATGCCTTGAAACCGGGAATGTTCGCCGCCGTCTCCGTAATTATCAATAAACAGGAAAATGCTTTGACTGTCCCCACTCAGGCCATCCAGCAAGATGCTTCAGGATCCTACCTTTTTGTGGCCGACAGCAGTACGGCCCGACGCCGGGATATTAAAATCGGTTCCGAGCACGATTCACGGACCGAAATTCTCTCGGGGCTCGAGAAAAATGACAATATCATAGTTGTCGGTCAGCAATTTGCCCGTGACGGCGGGCCGGTAAAGATTCAACCATAGATTATTTCCATGTGGCTAACCCGACTCGCTCTTCGCTATCCCATATCGACCCTTTTATTCGCTTTGATAATTGTCGTGCTGGGGGTAGTCTCTTTTCTGCAGTTGCCGGTTGATTTGCTTCCTAATATAACTATCCCCGTGGTAAGCACCATCACCTTCTATACCGGAGCCAGTCCCCTTGATATGGAGCAATCGGTCACGGTAATCACGGAACGAGCGGTGAGTTCGGTCAATGATGTGGATTATGTGCAATCATCGACGCGGGAGGGGGTCTCACAGGTTCGAATCAATTTTAATTGGGACGCCAATCTTGATGTCGGATTGGTCGATGTGGTCCAGCGGGTAAACCGCATTATGAATCAACTGCCCGACGGCGTCTCACAACCGGTGGTTCTTCGTTTCGATATTACCAACCTGCCGGTCTGCAATATCGTGGTATCCGGCGATATGGACGAACGCGATTTGTATGATCTGGCCCTTAACACGATCGAGCCCCAGATCGAGCATCTCCCCGGAGTCGCCTCGGCGCAGGTCACCGGGGGACGGATTCGTGAAATTCATGTCACTCTGAATCGCAATCGCATTCAAGGGTTGCACCTGCCGGTTCAATCGATCCTGACCGCCATCGCCAACTCCAATCTTATTATTCCGTCAGGCGACCTGAAAACCGGCATATTCGACTATTCTCTCAAGACCGAAAGCCGCTTTAATGTTGTCAAACCGATTGAAGATATTGTCATTCAAAGCATAAACGGGGTCCCGATTCGCATCCGCGATGTCGGCAAGGTCGAAGACAGTTATCAGGAACAGACCGAAATCGTTCGTATCAACGGCCAGCCGGGAGTGACCTTGCGGGTTCAGAAAATGGCCAGCGCCAATACCGTGGCGGTGGTGGATAATGTTCTGCGCGCCCTGCCAAAATTGGCGGATGTGCCGGACAAGGTCAAAATGTCCCTTTCGTTCGACCAATCGCTTTATATCAAACAGACCATATCCGGACTCAAAAATGAAGCCCTGTTCGGCGCCATTCTGGCCATGCTTATAATTTTGATTTTCTTAAGAAATTTGCACGGCACCCTTATTATCATCGTTGCCATACCGTTATCGATTTTAATCGCATTTATCTGGTTCCGTTTTGGCAATGCTACCCTTAATATAATGACTTTTGGGGGCCTTGCCTTAGCGGTGGGAAGGCTGGTGGACGACTCCATTGTGGAATTGGAGGCAATTTCGCGGCATTATAACCGGAAGAAATCCGACCAGACCAAACTTCAGGCGACCCTGGAAGCGGCGCGCGAAGTGGCTTCGCCGATTTTTGTCTCAACCCTCAGCACCGTCATAGTCTTTCTGCCACTGGTGTTTGTCTCCGGTATCGCCAAACTGCTGTTTGTTCCCCTGGCTGTGACAATATCGGTGGCCCTGTTCGGTTCTTTCTTCATCTCGCGAACCGTGACGCCTTTAATGTGTATGAAATTCCTTCCGCCGGAAAAACCGATGGATCGCAGTTCTCTCCGGGTGTCGGAGCGTCTGCGTATTTTCGCCCATGATTTTATCGATAAAATCGATCAGATATATACGGCCGCCCTGCGCTGGGCCCTGGAACATCGCCGCCTGGTTATTGGAATGATTGTCGGATTGGCGATACTCTCGCTCGGCCTGATTAAATTTATCGGAACCGAATTTTTCCCGGATCAGGATGAAGGGCAGTTCAGTATCTCGGTCAAATTGCCGGTCGGAACGCGGGCGGAGGTGACCGATGATTTTGTCCGGAAGGTGGAACAGGTTATTAAAGACAACGTGCCCGAAATGGAAACAATAATATCCGATATCGGCACGCCCTCTGCCCGAAGCGGCAATCTTTTCAGCCGCAATTCCGGAAGTCATGCCGCGAGCGTGCAGGTGGCGCTGGTTCCCCAGGATCAACGGAAGCGGTCGGTGTTTGAAATAGTCAACGCTTTGCGTCCGAAATTAATGGCTCTTCCCGGCGCCTCTATCTTCATCAATCCCGGAGGTTTCCTGCGGTTCCTGCTTAATTTCGGCTCATCGGCGCCGATCGATATTGAAATACGGGGATTCGATCTGGGGACCGGTTCGGCGCTGGCAAAAAAGGTGGCTTCAATTGTACGGTCGGTACCGGGCGCCACCGACGTCCAAATAAGCCGCGAGGATAATCTGCCGGAACTGCGGGTCAAAGTGGATCGGGAACGGGCCGGTGTTCTGGGCATAAGCGTGGCGGAGGTCGCCAACACGATCAACACCATGATAAACGGCTCGGTGGCCTCGCTGTACAGCGATCCGGTCAACGGCAATCAATACAATATTTTGGTCCGCCTTGACGAAGATTTTCGTTCCCATATTGAAGACCTGCAAAATATCGCCATAACCACATCGGGCGGCCAGCAAGTGCTTCTGGGTAATATCGCGACGATCGAGAAAACGAGCTCCCCGGTTCAGATTGACCGCAAGTATCAGCAGCGTTTGGTTGAGGTTACCGGCAATGTCAGCGGGCGCGCGCTGGGCAGTGTTGCCAGCGATATCCAAAAGAATCTCGATACCCTGAGCGTCCCGCCCGGTTTTGAAGTCAAGCAGACCGGTAATATCGAACAGCAAAAGCAAACTTTCAGTATGTTGACCCTGGCTCTGGGTTTAGCAATACTGCTGGTGTATGTAGTCATGGCCTCCCAGTTCCAATCTCTGATCGACCCCTTTATAATTATGTTCACTGTCCCGCT